>NZ_JANIBK010000109.1 GCF_024505165.1 Methylomonas rivi | reverse complement strand
GGTACCGTCGCCGGTCATCGCCACCAACCGGCCGTCGCTTTGGTGCTGGCGAATCAGGGCCAATTTGGCTTCCGGCGTGGCTTCGGCCAAAAAATCGTCGACGCCGGCTTCGGCGGCGATGGCGGCGGCGGTCAGCCGGTTGTCGCCGGTGATCATGATGGTCTTGATGCCCATTCGCCGCAGTTCGATGAAGCGTTCCTTGATGCCGCCCTTGACGATGTCTTTCAGTTCGATCACCCCCAGGGCGCGTTTACCGTCCGCCACTACCAGCGGGGTACTGCCGCGGCGGGCGACGTCGTCGACCAAGGTTTTCAGTTCGGGTGGAAATTTGCCGCCTTGTTCCTCGACATATTGGCGAATCGAGTCGGCCGCGCCCTTGCGGATTTGCCGGCCTTCCAGGTTGACGCCGCTCATGCGGGTTTGGGCGCTGAAATGCACGAAAGTAGCGCCCAGAGAATGAATGTCGCGTTCGCGGATACCGTATTTTTGTTTGGCAAGAACCACGACGCTACGGCCTTCCGGGGTTTCGTCGGCCAATGAAGCCAACTGTGCGGCGTCGGCCAGTTCGCGGTCCTTGATGCCCTTGACCGGGAAGAAGCCGGATGCCTGGCGATTGCCCAGCGTGATAGTGCCGGTTTTGTCCAGCAACAGCACATCGACGTCGCCTGCCGCCTCCACGGCCCGGCCGGAGGTAGCAATGACGTTTTTCTGCATCATGCGGCCGATGCCGGCCACGCCGATCGCGGACAGCAAGCCGCCGATGGTGGTAGGAATCAGACACACCAGCAGGGCCACCAATACGGTGATGCCGATCGGGCTGCCAACACCCGCGGTCTGTACGCTGTACAACGAGAACGGCAGCAAGGTGACGGTCGCCATCAAAAACACCAGCGTCAAGGCTACCAATAAAATGGTCAGAGCGATCTCGTTCGGCGTTTTCTGGCGTTTGGCGCTTTCCACCATGCCTATCATCCGGTCGAGAAAGCTTTCGCCGGGATTAGTGGAAATACGCACCACCAGCCAGTCGGACAGCACTCGTGTTCCGCCGGTCACCGAGCTGAAGTCGCCGCCGGATTCGCGGATCACCGGCGCCGATTCGCCGGTAATGGCGCTTTCGTCGACCGAGGCCACGCCTTCGATGACGTCGCCGTCGCCGGGCACAAAGTCGCCGGCTTCGATCAATACCACATCGCCCTTGCGCAAGGTGGAACCGGCCACTTTGCTGTAGTTGCCGCCGTATTTGGGCTCGTCGAGCTTTTTGGCGGCAATGTCGCGTTTGGCGCTACGCAAGAATGCCGCCTGCGCTTTGCTGCGGCCTTCCGCCACCGCTTCGGCGAAGTTGGCGAACAGCACGGTGAACCACAACCACAGCGCGATGCTCAGGATAAAGCCGGCGGGGGCTTCGCCTTCGCCGCCCAAGGCTTGCAGCCACAACACGGTGGTGAGGATGCTGCCGAGGTAGACCACGAACATCACCGGATTTTTCCATTGCTGCTGCGGGGTAAGTTTGGCAAAAGCGTCGAAACACGCTTGTTGCAGGATTTGCGGATCCATTAAGGACGTTGAAACGGGTTTGCTAGTCATAGGGTTACCTATATCAATTCTATGTAGGCCGGAATAAAGCGGTTTTAGCGATAGCGAAAATGGCTGTTTCCGGCGGATGGCTTTGCCGGAAACGCTTACGCTTATTCCGGCCTACGATCCTACGGTTTTACGGATTAATCATTTGCAAGTGCTCGACGATGGGCCCCAAGGCCAATGCCGGCACGAAGGTCAAGGCGCCGACCATCAGCACGGTGACGATCAGCAACACCACGAACAGCGGCGTATGGGTCGGCAAACTGCCGGCGCCGAACGGGACGGCTTTCTTGGCGGCCAGGGAACCGGCAATCGCCAGCACCGGTATCATCAGCCAGTAGCGGGAGAACAGCATCGCCAGACCCAGCATGACGTTATAGAACGGCACGTTGGCCGACAGGCCGCCGAAGGCGCTGCCGTTGTTGTTACCGGCCGATGACCAGGCATACAGCACTTCGCTCAACCCGTGGGCGCCGGAATTGAAAATCGAGGCCTTGCCGACATCCAGCATCACCGACAGCGCGGTACCGCCCAACACCACCAAAGGCGGAATCAAGATCGCGATGGCGGCCATTTTCATTTCGTACGCTTCGATCTTCTTGCCCAGATATTCCGGCGTGCGGCCTATCATCAGGCCGGCGATGAACACCGCGACGATGGCAAACACGATCATGCCGTACAGACCGGAACCGACCCCGCCGAAAATCACTTCGCCCAGTTGCATCAGCCCCATCGGCACCATGCCGCCGATGGGGGTGTAGGAATCGTGCATCGAATTGACCGAACCGTTGGAGGCGGCGGTGGTCGCCACCGCCCACAGGCCGGAATTGACGATGCCGAAGCGGGTTTCCTTGCCTTCCATGTTGCCGCCGGCTTGTTGCGCGGTAATGCTTTGATCGACGCCCAACGCGGTCAAGGCCGGGTTGCCGTGTTGCTCGGCCGGTACCGTGACGCAGATCGAGGCCACGAATACCAAGGTCATTGCGCCCAAAATCGCCCAACCCTGACGAGTATCGCCAACCATGGCGCCGAAGGTATGGCACAGCGCGGCCGGGATCAGCAGGATGGCCAGCATCTCCAGGAAGTTGGACAGCGGGGTCGGATTCTCGAACGGATGGGCGGAGTTGACGCTGAAGAAACCGCCGCCGTTGGTGCCCAATTGCTTGATCGCGATTTGCGAGGCCGCGGGACCCATGGCCAAGGTTTGCTGTTGCGTTTGCACGGTTTCGGTGACCGGCTGGCCTTCTGCATCCACCACGGCTTCGCCATTGGCATCCAGTTTAGCTACGGAGTAGCTGACCGATTCCTGCAAGTTAACCGTCTGATACGGATTAAAGTTTTGCACCACGCCTTGGCCGACCAGCGCCAGCGCCAGCAAAAAAGACAATGGCAGCAGGATGTACAAGGTGCTGCGGGTCATATCGACCCAAAAGTTGCCGATGCTGTTGCTGTTGCGTCGGCTAAAGCCCCGAATCAGCGCCGCTAGTACCGCCATGCCGCTGGCGGCGGAGAGAAAATTTTGTACCGACAAACCCAACATCTGAGTCAGATAGCTCATGCTGGCTTCACCGCTATAGCCTTGCCAGTTAGTATTGGTGGCAAAGCTGACGGCGGTATTGAACGATGAGTCTGGCGTTACCGCGGGCAGTGCTTGTGGATTGAGTGGCAACACGTCTTGAAAGCGTTGTAGCAGGTAAACCACGAGCAAACCCAATAGGTTGAACGCCATTGCCGCCAGCGCATACTGAGTCCAGCGCATCTCCTGTTCCGGCTTGATGCCGCTGAGGCGATAGAACAGTCTTTCGATGCCGGCGAACCAGCGGTTCAAACCCACCGATTCGTCTTGATAAACGCGCGCCATATAAGCGCCCAAAGGCTTGGCAAGTGCCAACAGCACGATGACATAAACCGCGATCTGTAAAAAACCTTGTGCAGTCATCAGAATTTCTCCGGATAAAACAACGCGACGACTAAATAAACGAACACGACGAGCGTTAAGCCGGCGCCAAGTAAATAAACCCCGCTCATGATTGCCCCCTTAACGATTCGCAACCGGTGATCAATAACGCCGTCGCTACAAAGAACGCCGCTGTTAACAGCAAATACACGATGTCCATTTATATGACCTCTTAAAAAAGTGAAAAAACTCAACATTGCAATCGACCCTGATTGCTTGGTAAGTAATGTACAGATTGATCGATAAAAAAGTCGTAAAAGTATCCATGCCGAATATAAAGGAAATATAAAAATACGAGTGGTTGAATCATTGACAGATTTTCAGAAAAAAAGGCCCCCTTCACTTATGAAAAGGGGGCCGAGGTCAATCAGTGTGTTACCACTGACTAACAAGCAGGAGCCGGCATGAAACCCGAAACTTGCTCAACAGGTGAAAAGCAGATTTTTGATGAAGCCAGCGCCATCAATACTTCACCCGGTTGTTATTAACTACCCAGATACTCGACTTTGACTTCAGCTACTCCCCGCATACCGATTTGTTTTGCCGCACCTTGAGATAAATCGATAAGCTTGCCATTGCTAAATGGACCACGATCATTGATGACAACATCCACATAACGGCCATTACTGAGATTGGTAACGCGCACTATCGATGGTATCGGCAAGGTTTTATGCGCTGCTGTCAAGCCCTTGGGATCGAAGCGTACGCCGCTGGCGGTGCGATTGCCCGATTCGGCGCCATACCAGGACGCTTTCCCGTTAGCCTTATAGCCAGTGGCGAAATACATGGGTGTGTATGTCCTGCCATTAATTTTATAAGGCTTGTTGTAGGCGGCTTTCTTGGCGTTATTCGGCAATGCGGCTTGCGTATCATTAGCGTGCAGTACAGGATCGGCTGCGCAGCCGCCGAGCATACTGAACAGAACGATCAGTAAAATTAGGTGCCTCGAATACGTCTGTAGGCTAAATCGGCTTGGGAAAGCCGATAATGAATCTATGAACATAAACTTTCTCTCCGCTGGGAAGGATGCTTTAAAAAGGCATTGATCGAATTGACCAACGGGACTGAATATCTCCCGTCTAATAACAGCCTTCAATTAATTGACTACAAGACAGATTGCCGTAGGCAATGCCGTGGAAAAACGGCACTACCTACAGTTTGACGATGTAAATCCAGACTAGGCGTCAAGAACGAAGCGATGAACCGAAATCGAGGTTACTTGAGATGGTAGCCATGCAAAACAGCATGGTGGAAATAATGAACTCGCCGGACATGAAGACAAACATGCCTGTTGTGAAGGAAAATCCGGTAAAAATGTCTCTGTATAAATTGTTCGATTTGTTCATGATGCCCCCAAAAGGCCCCTGCTTTCGACAAAGAACCCAATATGTATCGATAGCAGTTAGTTAAATTTAAAGTGCCTCCCTTCGCCAGTAACAATTATCCTTAATTGCTGGTTGCTTACTGTACAGAGAGATGAATAAAAAATTCGTAAAGGTCAGTAACTTGGCTATAAAGAGAACGTAAAAGTTTATACAGGTAAATTCTTTTACCTCCCAAACGCGGGCAGTCCGCCGGTTGGCCTGACGGGTTAAATCAGCGCTTGTTTGAGCGATAAGGACAGGGCGCCTTGCTCGAATAAGGTCTCGAATGCGTCAATCGGCAGCGGCTTGCTGAGCAAGTAACCCTGATAGTGGCGGCAACCGTACCGCATCAACAAAGCCAGTTGCTCCTTGGTTTCCAGGCCTTCGGCGATCACTTCCAAGCCGAGATTTTGCGCCATGCCGATAATGGTTTGAATGATAACCGCCGCGCTGGGGTCGCTGGTGATGTCGCGCACGAAACTTTGGTCGATTTTCAGTTGATCCAGCGGCAAGCGCTTTAAATAAGCTAACGACGAGTACCCGGTGCCGAAATCGTCCAAGGAAAAGCGTAGCCCCAAGTTTTTCAGTATCTGAATTTTTTGAATGACTTGTTCGGCGCTGTCCAGCATCACGCTTTCGGTGAGTTCCAATTTCAGCAAACCGGCAATATCGCCATACCGGGCCATTAGCCGGCAAACCTTGTCGGTAAAATCCGGTTGATGGAATTGCACGGCACTGACGTTAACGGCCAATTGCAACTGACGCATGCGTGGATGCTGTTGCCAGCCGCGTAGCGTCTCGCAAGCCATTTGCATCACCCAATCGCCGATTTCGACAATCGCACCGGTTTCCTCCGCCAGGGGTATGAATACGGCGGGCGACACCAGGCCGCGCCTGGGATGCCGCCAGCGGATCAAGACTTCGGCGCCGGTAATGTGGCCCTGGTCGTCGGCCTGCACTTGGTAATAGAGCAGGAATTCCTTTAACGGCATGGCGCGCAGCAAATCGGCTTCCAACTCCAGCCGGGTCATGATGACGGACTGCAGCTCCGGATCGAAAAAGCGGATGGTATTGCGCCCGGCGATTTTGGCCTGGTACACCGAAGTCTCGGCATTTCTTAACAAGGTTTCCAGCGTATCCAGATGCGCGCGGAATAAACTGATCCCTATGCTGAACGAGGCCGAAAGCTCGCGCCCGTTCAGCCGATAGGGCGGCGTCAGTCCCTGCTGTATTTTTTGGGCGATCTGTTCGGCCTGAATGGCCGCCTCGTTTTGGGTGGCCGGTAGCGGCCAGATCAGCAGCATGAACTCGTCGCCGCCGAAGCGAGCCACGGTGTCGCCCTCGCGGATACAGGTTTCCAGCCTTCTGGCGGTTTCGACCAGCATGTTGTCGCAGGCCTCGTATCCGTAATAATCGTTGAGTTGCTTGAAGTGGTCGATATTCAGCGTCATCAGCGCGCCGTACTGGCCGCTGTGGGTCGCCATCGCCATGGCTTGCTGGATACGGTCCAGCAACAGCCCCCGGTTGGGCAGGCCGGTCAAGGCGTCGTGCAAGGCCAAAAATTCGGCCCGCGTATCGGCCCGCTGCTTGTCCGCAATCAATTGGGAGGCGTATTGGTCGTTGTTGCGGCACAGCAATACGGCCCGCGCCAGGTGCGCCATGATGGGTTCGAACATCAGCGTCAGCGGCAGTTCGGTTTCGGGCATCCTCGGCGCCATCAAAATAATCACGCCCAGCTTGCCGATAGGCAAGCGCAAAAAAGCATGATAGCGGCCCTGCGTCGCCGGCATGCCGGACAACAGCTCGGTTTGGCCGTCTGCCTTGGCGGCCGGCCCCAACAGCAGACGCCTGGGCAGGGCCAGTTGCTCGCCGACATGGCGAATTAATTGATAATCGCCGACGGCCGCGTCCAGCCTCGCGGTTAATATTTCGGCATCGACCGCCGTCGGCGCCGGCAGGTCCAGGCAA
Organism: Methylomonas rivi; assembly: GCF_024505165.1. Classification (GTDB taxonomy): domain Bacteria; phylum Pseudomonadota; class Gammaproteobacteria; order Methylococcales; family Methylomonadaceae; genus Methylomonas; species Methylomonas rivi. The sequence continues at coordinate 6,623 of NZ_JANIBK010000109.1, read as the reverse complement.
ATAAACCCGGCCGGAAAAGAGGTGTAATACAACAAACGCTGCAACGTACGGGTCAGCAGCGGGCCGACGCTGGATTCGCCTCCTATCGTCAATGCCATTTCATACAGAATGGGGATGACTTCGTCGCGATTCATTGGCCTGTTCCCCAATCGGCCGTTACCAAGGTGGCGTTCTGAAACAAAGGATAGCCCCACAAAGTCGACTCGCCGATCTCGCCCAAGGCGAGCGCGCCGGCCACGGCGGCAGGCTGGGTAACTTCGCTGAAAATACGCAGCTCTTCTTCGGCCGCCGCATCGCCCATATGTTGCTTGCGCCCGGCGCAATAAAACAACAACAAGCCGTTGGCGGCCGACCCGCCCCGCAACTGAGCAAGGCCTTGCCGCAAGGTCTCCAGCGTGTTCAACGAATCGACCCGAGGCGCTTCCAGCAAAGTCAGCATGGAATGAGCCGGCACTTCGCCTATACAGAACAACGCGTTATCGTCATCCAGCATCACCGGAATCCGCACCAGCGTGCAATGGTTGGCCCGCAGGATGCCGAACGGAAAATGCACGGCGTAGCGGTAGAAGTTTTCCCGGGTAATGTCCACGCCGAATTGCGCGCGCACCAACCCCTGGTATACCTCGAAAGCCGGGCGCCAATCGATGTGAATGATGCGGTTGCCGTCCGTGGACGTGGCCGGCAGGGCATGCGCCTGGGTTTGGTAACCGTGCTCCAAAACCGCCCCCCGATGCGGCTTGAGCAAGATCGCCAAAACCCCGTTTCCGACCATATCATGGCTATCGAACAGGCACGGCATAGCCTGAAAAGTCTCGCTGCCGGCATTGACGCCGGCGTAATGCACCCGGTTGGCCAGTCGCAGATACAGCTCGTCCAATAGCGTGCCGATGTTGGGCAGCAGACCGTCCAACAGCAAAAACAGCGTGGCCGGCGTATCGTCGTCCAATCGCGGGCTAACGCCGGCGGCAATCCGTTCCGCGGATTCGGCGGTAGTCTCGAGCACGCCGGTATGCAACGCCATGTAGGGCATGGTATCGAAACGCAACAGGCAAATACCGCTACGGTGAAATTCGGTGCCGTAAATCAGTTGCGGAAAAACCGCCCCGCAGAGAGAGATTCGCTGACGGCGGCACAGGGCTTGCAATTCGGGTACTTGGTCTTTTTCGGATTCCGGAACCATAACCAACACGCCCATGCCGGGAAATTCCGTCCGCCAATTCAGCAACAGGCTCTCGATGCTGTCCATATCGACCGAGGAAAAATAAATCATGCCGCTGCTGCCCATTCACCGCTCCCACTTATAAATAACCCGGAAAGCATATCCAGCAAAATGCCAAATGTAAAACACCGTATTTTTATATGGATATTGCTGAGCTAGGGCGTTGGAGAGTGCGAGGTTGGTGCCGAATAGCTTATTGTTTAGTCAGTCCGGTGGGTGGGCACGATTTATCTGCCCACCCGGTGCCGATAGTAATCCTTCTAGCGGCGGGCAGACAAATTTTGCCCACCCTACGCCCGTCAATCATCGGGAAAACGCCGGGCATGCAACAGCACTGCCGCAATCGCGCGTATGCCCTGCCCGTAAACGCCCTGCAACTGATGCCGAATCCAGCGCATGCGCTGGTATTGAATATTCCTGGCGAGGAACCTATGCGTATTGCAACGAAAATCATATGCCAAGGCGTGGAATAACAAGGCTAAGCCTGTTGACGGACTAGCAAGCCCCCCCGGCAAACTCAAGCAATAACGGCGGAAGCTGTCGCATATCGCTAAATACCCTGGTATTTTCTTTACGGTATGCCGACGTATCGTCCGCCATGAATTGAAATGCCGCCATTCCCGCCGCAATCGCCGCGTCGATCCCGGCTTCGCTATCCACCACCGCACATTGCATATCGATATGCACAACCGGCATGCCGTTTTACATTACGCGTCCGAAACGCGGTGCATTTCCCGCCGCAGCCAATGCAACAATACCTCGACGATGTAATGTTGTTCTTCGTCGCTCAACGCTCTTCCCTGCCCTATGCCGTGCCACTTCCGCAGGCAGCCCCGACAACAACAGGCGGTGGCATGTTGGGCCACAAACACCGGGTGGCCGCGATACGGAGTCTGTTTGCCGCCGTTCGGAATCACCGCCGGCGCCAGGCGTTTGCCGACGAAATCCAGCGCATGCTGGCGTATGGTCGGCAGGCCCTTGGCGCGCAGATACTGCATCTCCTTGGCCTGCAGACGAAACTTGCCGCGAAAAGCCGACTTGGCCAGCGCGGCAAACAGTTGCTCCAGATCTCTCACAACGCCTATCGCTGCTTAGGGTTTGAAAACTTCGCTAAATAATTCCCGCATGGCGGCCCAGGATTGCCGGTCGGCTTCCGCATCATAGGCAACCGCCAAATCGTTGGCCTTGCCCAGCCTGTCCGCATCCGGATTGGTAAAGCCGTGGATGACGCCGGGATAATTGACGAAGCGGTAGTCGGCGCCGGCCTTGTCCATTTCCTGCTTGAAAGCGGCGATGCTTTCCGCCGTGACGAAACCGTCCGCCGCCCCATTCAGCACCAAAACCCTGGCTTTAACCTTGCCCGGCTGGGCCGGCGTTTGCGTGGCCAGATTGCCATGAAAACTGACTACCGCCGCCAGATCGACGCCCTGGCGCGCCATGTTCAATACTGTAGAACCGCCGAAACAATAACCGATGGCGGCGATTTTAGCGGCATCCACATTGGGCCGGCTAGCCAGCAGTTCTCTGGCGGCCTCGAACCGCTGTTGCGCGAGTCCCGCCCGCGCCGTGACGCTATTCATGAAAGCCGCCGCATCCTTGCCGTGTTCGCTGTACTTGCCGCCGCCGTACATGTCCACCGCCAGCGCGGTATAACCCAAGTCCGCCAGCATGCGGGCCCGTTTGCGGGCATATTCGTTCAATCCCCACCATTCGTGCACCACCAATACGCCGGGTTGCTTGGCGCCCTTGGCATCGTCCCAGGCCAGATACCCCTTCATGACCGTATCGCCGGCCCGGTATTCGACGTTTTCCTCATGCAACGCCGCCTGCAGTAACGGGCTGAACAGGAAAGAAATCAATAGCAAAACAAGTTTCATGACATCTCCAAATTTATGTTTAAAAACTTGTAACCATTCAGTGAATGCCAGCCGATGCGGATCAATTGCGTAGGTTGGGTTAGCTCGATAGAGCGTAACCCAACTATTGAAGCCATTGCACCGCCATAAGCCGATGCGTTGGGTTACGGCTAGCGCCTAACCCAACCTACGCTGAATGGTTACAAAAACTTTAACTACCGTTATTTATGGGTGGCGATAGTTTTGACTTGCGCGGCAACCGCCCCATGCAGTCCTCTTTATCAAGGGGCGCAATAATCGTATGATTCGGTTCCCGGAAGTTATTTACGATCATATCCCAAGCCGGTATAACCCGGCATAATTACGCCAACCGGCGGCTGAACGGCAGCCCGGCTTTAAAAAACCGCGCCGGCAACCCCGGATAATTTCGGCTTCGCGATCGCTCGCGAATCGGAGATAATACAAGGGCTTAACGCACGGCGGACGAAGGCTAACGCGCTGGCGGCATCCCACACTCATCAACCCGGTACAATCTTATGTTGCAAGAACTGCCTCTCGGCGATGTCTACCAACTGCTGGAACCCGGCCCCGTCGCGCTGCTGACCACCGCCGCGCAAGACCGTCTCAATATCATGACGCTCTCCTGGCACATGATGATGGAATTCGAGCCGCCGCGGGTTGCTTGTATAGTCAGTGCAAACAACCACAGTTTTGCTGCCTTGACCGACACGCTGGAATGCGTGATCGCATTGCCGGCACGGCATTTGGCCGAAAAAGTCGTGCAGATCGGCAACACTTCCGGACGCGACACCGATAAATTCGCCGCCGCCGGCCTGACGCCGCAAGCCGCCTGGCAGGTTGGCGCGCCGCTAATCGCCGAATGTTTCGCCAACCTGGAGTGCCGCGTCACCGATACCCGCCTGGTGACCGATTATAACCTGTTCATTTTAGAGGTTGTAGAAGCCTGGACCGATCCCCGGCAGCCTAACCCGAAAACCCTTCACCACCACGGTTACGGTCGCTTTGCGGTAGACGGCGAGGAAATCAGTTTCGCCTCCAAGATGCGTTGACGGGGTGAAACCGCAATCGGACTAACCGCAAGCGCTTTACCGCTTAGCCTGTTTTGTTCGACGCCCTGCTTGGCCCCATCTGAGATAAAGAGGCGTTCGGTACGGAACGGTTTATTTGCGCCAATGAGATTACGCTGGTCTTGGAAGGCATTCCGGCGTTTTAAATCCACAGCCTGCTGCCAGGGGATCAATTGCCCGGTTGCAGGGTTACCGTCACCTCCAGCGGGTTTCCGTTCCGCAATACTTTTAACCGGACAACATCGCCGACTTGGCGATCATCCAACAAACTCAATAACCGGCTGATGGAATCCACTGTTTTACCATCCAGAGCCACGATAATGTCGCCCGGCGTTATCCCTAATCTGGATACGGAAGCGCCAATCAGACCGGCCTTTTCCGCCGCCGAACCCGGTTGCACGCGCAGAATCGCCACGCCGCCGGTGCCCAACATAGTCACCAAGCGCTCGTTAAGCTGCTGATCCAGTTCAATGCCCAGGGCGGGCCGTATGTATTGGCCGTTTTTGATTAACTCGGGCACCACGCGCATGACGGTATCCACCGGCACCGCAAACCCAATGCCCGCGGACGCACCGCTAGGGCTGTAAATGGCGGTATTGATACCGATCAAACGGCCGGCCGAATCCAATAAAGGCCCGCCGGAGTTACCGGGATTAATCGCCGCATCCGTCTGAATCAGATGCTCCACCGCAGGGCCATTGTTGCCGCCCAAGGTTCTATCCAAGGCCGAGACGATGCCGGTTGTCAGCGTCCAGTCCAAACCGAACGGGTTGCCGATGGCGAACACTTTTTGCCCGACTTTCAGATCGTGACTGGTGCCGATCGGCACCGGCGGAGGACGTTTAAAACCTACCCCGATCTTGAGCACGGCAATGTCGTGAACTTGGCTCGCTCCCACCAAGCCGGCCCGGTAGTCGCGGCCGTCGGCCAGTTTAACGATGGCTTCGTTGGCGCCGGCAATTACATGAAAGTTGGTAACGACATGGCCCGCTTCATCCCAGATGAATCCGGACCCGCTACCCTTCGGCACGGAAAACACATCGCGCGTCCATGCATCTCGAACCAAGGCGGCGGTAGTGATATAAACCACCGAGTCCTTGGTTCTTTCGAACAGCTCAATGGTGTTCTTTTCATCGGCCGCCAAATCCCCGCGCGCGACAACCGTTCTAATGGGCGCCTGGTTTGGTGCCAGCAACGATTCAACCACGGGCCACATTTTCCATAACAACATTAATCCAGCCGCCACCAAACCTACCGTCATCAGGCGGCGGTTAACGGGATCGGGCGCGTTGGGTTGAGTGTACATAACCATTAACCGATGTCGTTTCGAGTTTAAATAACCGTCCGAGCGGATATATTCCATGCATCGCATGAAAAAACAACCGCACCTATCCGGCAGGCTCTTGGGGACGCAAAAATAATGCATTCCGGCGGAATCGGCAAGAGTCATTATTTTTCCTGATTAGCACGATGCTTCAGCCAACTCCGCGCGCCCTTTGAATCGTCATTTCGGCAGGGAATGCTGAAATCCAGGTTACAAGGATAGCTCGAAGCTCGCCATCCATGGCACTGGATGCCCGCTTCCCGGCGGGCATGACGGTTTCTTGGATTTAGCTGATGGAACTTACTAATCAGGTTATTTTTGGGGACGGTAACGGTTAAAACACCGTTGCGCTAACTGCCGATTTTGTCATCATCCTGTTGTTTGCCCAGTTCGGCTTTAATCGAAATGTTCAGCAATTTAATGAATGGCGCTGTGCTGTTTGGGTGTCATCGCTTCCACGAAAGCCAAATGGCCCGGTGCATCGAACAATATGCGCTGTTCGTTGAAAAACTCGCCGGCGGCGTCGATGGCATCCAACAAGATGGCTATCACGTAACGTTCCGCATGAGACGATTCCACCATTTTTGCGGGCACCGCTGCTTCTATCCTTAGCATCTGCGCATCTTTTTCGAAAGAATGTAACCTTAAGCCTTCAAAGTCCGCTTTTTCCCGCTGGCTGGGCAATAAATACACAATATTCAGAATAGGCAGTTTCTTTTGCATGGGCTGCCCCGCAAATCCCGCCAGATCGATGGCGACTTTGGTAATGGCTTTGAATACCGCACTCTCTTCAAGCGCGCGGTCCGGAATCATCGACGAAATATGCACTGTCATAGTAATCTCTTTATAGAACCCTCAATTAGGTTAGCAATACGCGTTCCAATAACCTGGCAGGCAAGCCAATTAAGGTCCGAAGGCACCGAGCAACGCCTATTCCTCACCGGCCGATTGGCGCCTGTCCTACAATGAAGCGCCTTTCAACCGCGGCATGAGCCATATCGAACAATCGCGCTCGCCACACCGCAAGGCAAGTGCTGCTCGGAGCGGGCCCAGGCTAATGCAGGTTCAATTCGATGTCGACCCGCAGGCCGCCCTCGGGCCGGTTCCGGGCGGCAATGCCGCCGCCCAGGGCTTCG
>NZ_JANIBK010000108.1 GCF_024505165.1 Methylomonas rivi | reverse complement strand
GCCGAAACGGATTCGGCGCCGGGCTTTCCCGATGTTTTTTTGTCGAATGCCTGCAATTACTTGCGAAACAATTCGAGTTTTTGCCCCATATACATACTCATAGCCACCAGCGCGCCGACCATCAACACCGAAAAGAAAAACGGCGGCCTATGGAACAGCAGTATGGCAAAGTCAGCTACAAACAAACTGGTAAATAAAGGCTGGTCAACAAAACCGATCAAAATTTTCTTAAACATTTCCCCTCGCTCCTAAATAGTTGCCGATCGCACCAAGCAAAATGATGAAACCACTTAATTTTTTAGTGCCACCAGACCATGACACAACCAACCTGCTGATTCTACTATATTGTTACACAATGTAAAAGATCAAGCTGGATTGAGCAGTCATCTTACCCAGTGTTATCATAAAGCACTAAACGGCCTGGCTTTGTGCCGCACGCGCATAACAAACAGGGATTAAAATTTTATACAGGGTTATTGTCATTTTTAAATTCTTCAAAAAAATTTTTTCGGCGAGCGAGTCCGAATCACCCGTTAGCGAAATAGCCGCCGGCCCGGAAGAAAGCCGGGCAAAAATCTATTCCCGCTCGGAGCATTGCATCTCCCGCACCCAAATCAGCGAAAATGCGTTAAAAGTGTTGCAACGCCTGAAAAAAGCCGATTACGAAGCTTATTTGGTGGGCGGCTGCGTCAGGGATTTATTGCTGGGCCGCGAACCCAAGGATTTCGATGTCGCCACCAATGCCAGTCCCGAGCAAGTCAAACAGGTGTTTAGAAACTGCCGCATCATCGGCCGCCGCTTTCGGCTGGCGCATGTGTTCTTCGGCCGGGAAATCATTGAAGTCGCCACCTTTCGCGGCTCGGAAACGGCGGAATCCGACCAGCAGGTCGTACACGAAGACGGCCGACTGTTACGCGACAACGTGTTCGGCACCCTGGAGGAAGACGTTTGGCGCCGCGATTTTACCGTTAACGCGCTTTATTACAACATCCGCGACTTTTCCGTGGTCGATTACACCGGCGGCATGCAGGACCATGCCAATGCCGTCCTGCGCTTGATCGGAGACCCCGGCGTGCGTTACCGGGAAGACCCGGTACGGATGCTGCGGGCAATCCGTTTTGCCGTCAAGCTGGGTTTCACCCTGCACCCGGATACCGAACAACCGATTTATACCCAGGCGGAATTGCTGAAAAGCATCCCCGCCGCGCGTCTTTACGATGAAGCATTAAAACTATTCCTGGCCGGCTATGGCGTGCAAACCTTTGAAATGCTCAGGCACTACGGTTTATTCGCCATGCTGTTTCCCGCCACCGACAAATGCCTGGAAACCCAGGACCACGACTTTCCCCGCCTGTTTTTGATCAGGGCCCTGGAAAATTCCGATGCGCGCTTTGCGGAAGGCAAAAGCCTGACGCCTTATTTTTTACTGGCCGCTTTACTATGGGAACCGCTGCAAATGGCCGCGGAGAAACGTATCCAGCAAGGCGAACACGAAACCGTCGCCTACCAAAACGCCGCCAACGAAGTGTTAAGCCGGCAAATCAAAATCACCGCCATGCCGCGCCACATCACCCAATCGATGCGCGATGTATGGTTTTTGCAAAACAAATTCTCCAAAACCTTTGGCACCCGCCCTTACCGTTTACTCGAACAACCGAAATTTCGGGCGGCTTACGACTTTCTGCAATTACGGGCGGAAACCGGCGGCGCCGACCCGGAATTGGTGGAATGGTGGACGCAGTTCCAACTGGCGGATGAAGAAACCCAGCGTAAAATGACGGCACCACCCAAGGGAAGCGCCACTAAAGGCAAGGGCAAACCCCGCCGCTACCGCACGCGGAAAAAGCCGGACACCCCGCAATGAGCCAGTCTTCGAATTGGCATGAGGCCTATATTGGCCTGGGCAGTAATCTTGACGCTCCTTTACAGCAGGTGCATACAGCGGCCCAGGAAATTACCGCCTTACCCGGCATTCGAGAATCCCGGCTTTCGCCGCTTTACAGCAGCCACCCGGTAGGCCCTCAGGACCAGCCCGATTACATCAATGCGGTGATGCGTATTCGCACCAATCAGTCGCCATTGGATTTACTAAGACAATTACAAGCTATCGAAAATCAACACGGCCGCTTGCGCTCGACGCGCTGGGGCGCCAGAACCCTGGACCTCGATCTATTACTCTATGACGACCTCATCTTGAACGAACCCGATCTGATTGTGCCTCACCCGGAATTGGCGAATCGGGCCTTTGTCTTATACCCGCTGGCGGACATTGCTCCCACCGATTTGCAAATTGTCGGCAAAGGCAGCCTGGGCAAACTGCTTGCCAATTGCGCGGCGGACGGCATTCGCAGGATAGAGCCATGACACTTTATGCCGATACCCCGAAAACGCTTTCGATTACCGACTTGCGCGCCATGAAACAAACCGGCGAAAAAATTACCAGCCTCACCGCCTACGACGCCAGCTTTTCCGCATTACTGGATCTGACGGGGATCGAAGTCATTTTGGTGGGCGATTCCCTGGGCATGGTCGTACAAGGCCACAACAGCACGCTACCCGTCGCCATCCGCGACATGGTTTATCACTGCCGTTGCGTGACGAGCGCCAGGAAAAGGGCCTTTGTCGTGGCGGACATGCCGTTTGCCAGCTATGCCGCACCGCAACAAGCCATGAGCAATGCCGCCCGATTGATGCAGGCTGGTGGCGCGCAAATGGTCAAACTGGAAGGCGCTAAAATCGACGTGATTGAGTTTTTGGTGGACCAGGGCATCCCGGTCTGCGGCCATCTGGGTTTATTGCCGCAATCGGTCAACCGTATCGGCGGCTACAAAGTTCAAGGCCGGGAACCCGCGCAAGCGCAACAAATACTGAAAGACGCCCTGGCCATTGAACGAGCCGGTGCCGGCCTGTTGGTTCTGGAATGCGTTCCGGCCATGCTGGCCGCGGAAATCACCCAAAATCTGACGATCCCGGTGATCGGCATCGGCGCCGGCCCGGCCTGCGACGGCCAGGTGCTGGTGCTATACGACATGCTGAATATTACCGTCGGCAATCACCCGCGATTTTCCAAAAACTTTATGGCCGAAGCCGACAGCATTGAAGATGCGGTCAAGCGTTATCACCGCGCCGTAAAGAACGGCCAATTCCCAGCGACTGAACACACTTACTGATTCGATGCAGACAGTCAACAGTATAAAAGACTTAAGACTTGTCATCAGCGAGTGGCGGCAAAACGGACTGCGTATCGCGTTTGTCCCCACCATGGGCAACCTGCATGCAGGCCATCTGCAACTGGTCAAGACGGCACAGCAACAGGCCGACCGAGTTGTCGTCAGCATATTCGTCAACCCGGCCCAGTTCGGCCCCAATGAAGATTTTGCCAGTTACCCGCGCACCGAACGGCAAGATCAAGCCAAATTGACCGCTTGCGGCGCCGACTTATTGTTTCTGCCCAGTGTGAATGAAATGTACCCCGCGCCTTTACAGACGCAGGTGTCGGTAAAAGGACTATCTACCTTGCACTGCGGTGCCAGCAGACCCGGCCACTTCGATGGCGTGGCCGTGGTGGTCTGCAAATTATTGAACATGGTGCAACCGGATTTATTGCTGCTGGGCGAGAAGGATTTTCAGCAGTTGGCGGTCATCCGCACCATGGTCGCCGACCTGAGCATTCCGGTTGCCATTCAAGGCGTAGCGACAATGAGAGAGGCCGACGGCTTGGCAATGAGCTCGCGCAACGGCTACCTGACCGCAGCGGAAAGGCAACATGCTCCGCTGCTTTACCGAGCATTATGCGCCACCCGAGACGCGGTGCTGTCGGGCACAACCGATTATCGGCCAGTCATGGACCGGCAAGCGCAAACTCTAAGGGACGCGGGCTTTATGCTTGATTATTTTCGAATTTGCCGCAGCGCGGATTTATTGCCCGCCAAGGAAACCGACACGGAATTAGTGATTCTGATCGCGGCCAAACTCGGCAAAACCCGTTTGATCGATAACATATACTTCACCCGTGCGGATCCGGCCCGGACAACCCCTTGAAGCCGCTGTAAAGGGCGCTAAAATTTGATAGCCCGGTCCGTTTCGGGCATAATTCTCAGTCCCCTAGTCTTTTATGATGTTCACTATGCACATAAACATGCTGAAAGCCAAGTTACACCGGGCGCGTGTAACGCATTCCGAACTCGATTATGAAGGTTCGTGCGCCATAGACGGCAAAATACTCGATTTTTCAGGGATTCGGGAATACGAGCAAATTCACATCTACAACATCAACAACGGCCAACGCTTTACCACCTATGCGATTCGGGCGGAAGAGGGCTCCGGGGTGTTTTCCATCAACGGCGCCGCGGCGCGTCTGGCGTGTCCGGGCGACTTGATCATCGTGGCGGCCTTTGCCAGTCTGGATGAAAAGGAAGTGAAAAATTATCAACCCACCTTGGTTTATTTTGACGGCAACAACAAGATCAGCCACTCCAGCCATTCCATCCCGGTTCAGGCCGCATGACCAACAATCCAACCGCCGCGGTTCGCGGCGGTTGGATTGGCTTAATCAAGCCTCCGACACATCGATTTCACTGACTTTTTCGGTCAGCGTGATGCTCTGTTCGATATTCACCAACACTTTTTGCAAGCCGATACGTTTAGTGCCGTTAATGACCAACGGCGATTTGATCGAACCTTTGATCGTAGGCTTGCCGGAACCGTCGCCCTCTTCCTTGTGCAGCACCAGCAGAATCACCAACTCGTCGCTACTGTCGGCTTGCAACAGTTTTTCTTCTTCGTCACTCAACACAAAATTGTAATTGATATTGAAATGCGCCGGACTCGCCACCGACAGCGTCAATTCATCGCTATCCACGCCTTGCAACCAATACACAATCTCGCTGCCCTCCTGGTGAAACAGTTTGAAGCGGGTTTGATCCTCAAAACCTGGAATACCTTTGGGAAAGGTAATAATGGTATCGGGATTAACTTGTTGATCGCCCAGCAGCTTAGATTGAATATCCATAATATCGCCCGTGTCGGTTAGTTTTTTTTAAGAAAGGTGCTTGTAAATATACGCCAATTTATAGCACGGAACAGGGTATTTGCAATCATAAACCTAACACGGCAGCTGACTCACGCAAGCGATTTCACTTGTCATTCCAAGCTTAACCGCCTAAAATTGCCGTCCCTCTTTCAGGTGCCCGGACCAATAGCTTGATCCGGCTTAAACAGGAAGTCGGTGCCGCGCTTTATTTAACAAAAGCCGCCATGCCGACGCTGCCCCCGCAACGGTAGATAAGTAAAAGAACCGCGCGAACGCCACTGTGCCAACCGGCATGGGAAGGCCGCGATTCAGGCCGCAAAGCCACTTATAAGCCCGGAGACTGGCCGGAAAGATCATTCGAGACAGCGGAGGGCTGTTGACGGAATGGTCGCAGCCTGTCTTCGCCTTTTTCGTTTGCCGTTTTTCCTCTGTCCTTTATTCACCCGAATGCGCGGCGGGCGCAGAGGACAACATGCAAAAAATTTTATTCGGCTCCCTACTGCTGACGGGCGCCGGCACAACGTTAGCTTTGCCGGCAAAAGCAAACAGCGAGGACATCAACCTGCCCGAGACCGTGGTCACGGCAACCCGCGCGGAAACCGCCCGCAACGAATTGGCAACCGCCACCACGGTATTCACCCGCGAAGACATAGCAAAACGTCAAGTCAGGACTCTGCCGGAATTATTAAAAACCGCGCCCGGCATCGATCTGGTCGAACAAGGCGGCTACGGCAAGAACACCAGCCTGTATATGCGCGGCACCAACTCCGACCATATTTTGGTATTGATCGACGGCATCAAGGCCGGCTCCGTCACTTCGGGCTCGGCCGCGTTTCAATTTATCCCCATCGACCAAATCGAACGGGTCGAAATCATCCGCGGCCCGCAATCCAGTCTGTACGGCTCGGAAGCCATCGGCGGGGTGATTCAGATTTTCACCCGCAAGGGCGCGCAAACCGACAAGCCCAGCGTCACGTTGGAAACCGGCGCGGGCTCCTTCGATACCTTCACCTCCTCAGGCACCGTCAGCGGTAAATGGCAAAACAGCTGGTATACCCTGGGCGCCTCGCACATGAATAGCCAAGGCATCGACGCCCGGCAACCCACCACGGCACTCAACGAACCCGACCGCGACGCTTACCACAACACCGGCATCAATGCGCGAATCGGCCGCCGCTTCGACAATAATGCGGAAATCGAGGCGTTTTTTATGCGCTCGTTCGGCAAAACCGAGTTCGACGGCACGCCCAACAAAACCGATTTCGTCAATCAAGTCGTCGGCACCACGGCCGGCTTCGACCTGCTGGATAACTGGCGCTCCACCTTGCGCTTCGGCCAAACCCAGGACGATGGCGACAACTTCCGCCCCAACGGCGGTTTTTTCAGCCGCTTCAACACCACCCGCTGGAATGCCACCTGGCTGAACAACATCACGATAAATCCCAACCACCAAGTCACCTTGGGCACCGATTACCGGCTCGACGAAGTACAAAGTTCGACCCGCTACAACGAATCCTCGCGTTACGATGTGGGCGTGTTCGGCGAAGTGCACAGCCGCGTTTTCGACGACCATTTTCTGAACGCCTCCTTGCGCTGGGACGATAACGAGGCATTCGGAGACAGCGTCACCGGCAATTTCGGCTGGCGCTATAACTGGCATTACGGCCTCAGCGCCTTCGCCAGCTTCGGCAATGCGTTTAAGGCGCCCACCTTCAACCAGCTGTATTTTCCGAATTACGGCAACCCGAACCTGAAAGCGGAAGAGTCCACCAGCTTCGAAGCCGGCCTTGCCGGCAACCATGACCTTGCCAGCTGGGAGCTGCGCGCCTACCACACCAACATCGACAACTTGATCGCGATTTTCCCGGTGGAGAATGTCGACCAAGCCCAAATCGACGGCATGGAAGGCGAACTATCGACACAATTGTTCGGCTGGAACAATAGCCTGAACCTAGCCTTGCTGAGCCCCCGTGACAGGGTTACCAATTTGAATTTGGCGCGCCGCGCTTCGCAAACGCTTTCCTATGACGTGTCGCGTTCCTTCGATGCCGTCGATGTCGGCGCCCATGTTATTGCCCAAGGCAGCCGCTTCGACGACCGCGCTAATCGCACCGAAGTCGGCGGCTTCGTCACCGTCGACCTGCGCGCGGCCTACCATATCGACAAACACTGGATGCTCAGCGCCAAATTAAACAATCTGCTGGATAAACAGTATCAAACCGTCGATACTTACAACACTTTCGGCAGAAACTTCTTTTTCACCCTTCATTACAACAATTGATTCTTGGGAGACACTTATGAGCTTACCCACACTAACCGTAAAACCCGGCGCGGTTGCGCTGATGGCCTTGATGGCCGCCACCCGCTTCCACCATTTCGGTACGCCTTTCGCGTTGCCGGATGCTTCTCTGGCCATCTTCTTTCTGGCCGGCCTGTGGCTGGGCGGCCGCTACCTGTTCGCTACGTTGCTGATCGAAGCCGGCCTGATCGATTATCTAGCCATCACAAAACTCGGCGTCAGCGACTTTTGCGTGTCCAAAGCCTACGTATTTCTGATCGGCTCTTATGCCGCGATGTGGCTGGGCGGCAAATGGTGCCGCAAATTCACCGAACTGAGTATTGCCGGCGCGGCACGGCAACTGATCGCCCTGGTTGCGGCCACCTCCACGGCATTTTTGTTTTCCAACGGCAGCTTCTATTGGTTGTCGGGCCGTTACGCCGATACCAATTGGGCGCAATATATCGAGCGCTTCGCCAAATACTATCCGCCTTACATGACAAACACCTTGCTATATGCGGTAGCGATTTTCGCCGCGGTTAGCGCCGTCAAGCACATCATTACTCAAAGAGCCACGCAACAAACCGTTTAGACATCCTGGGAGGGCGTCTCGCCCTCCCGCTTCTTTGCATGACACTCACGTTAACCCTGCTCTGTGCCGTGGCGCTGGACTATTGTCTGGGCGAACTCAGCAATCAATATCATCCCCTGGTCGGATTCGGCCGCTGGGCAAGCCGGTTGGAAACGTTTTTCCGTCGGCCACAACACACCGCGCAACTGCAAAAAGCGCTCGGGCTTTTGGCGTGGCTATGCGCGCTATCCGCGAGTTTAGTCGGCCTGCTTGGGTTGACCATGCCGCCGTCCGCGCAAACCCTTTTCAACATCGCCACCCTATATTTTTGTATCGGCGCCCGCAGCCTGCAACAGCACGCGGATGCGGTTTATTCGGCATTAACCGCCGATGATTTACCGCTGGCCCGGCAACAGGTCGGCAACATCGTCAGCCGGCAAACAGCGGACATGACGATGGACGATGTGCGCCGAGCAACCGTCGAATCGGTATTGGAAAACGGCGCCGACGCGGTATTCGCGCCGCTGTTCTGGTTTGTAATGCTGGGACCTTTCGGCGCTTTGTTGTACCGGTTCGCTAATACCCTGGACGCCATGTGGGGTTATAAAAACCAGCGCTACCAGCATTTCGGTTGGGCCGCGGCCCGTTTCGACGACCTGTTGAACTGGCTTCCCGCCCGCCTGACCGCGCTGAGTTATGCCGCAATCGGCAATTCCCGCCAAGCTGTTTACGCTTGGCAACATCAGGCTCATTTGCTCGACAGCCCCAACGCCGGGCCGGTGATGACGGCGGGGGCCGGCGCCATGGATCTAAGCTTGGGCGGCCCGGCCTGGTATCACGGCCGGCTAAAACAAAAACCCTGGTTCGGCGGCAAGCAAACACCAACAGATTCCGACATCCGACTTGCCTCTGGTTTGATTTATAAAACCTTGGCGTTATGGCTTTTACTAATAGCCATGGGAGACAGCCTTGCTTGAACATGGCGGGCGTTTACGCCAGGCCGCCGGCCGTTACGGCATCCGCTTGTCCGACTGGCTGGATTTATCCACCGGCATCAACCCCAACGGCTGGCCGGTGCCCGCGATACCGGCCGCCTGCTGGCAGCGCTTGCCGGAAGATGACGATGATTTGTTACCCGCCGCCCGCGCCTACTACCAAAACGACTCCTTGCTGCCGGTGGCCGGCTCGCAAGCGGCCATACAAACACTGCCGCTGTTACGGCCCGCCTGCCGGGTCGGCGTGTTACAGCCGGCCTATGCCGAACATGCCGCCGGCTGGCAAAAAGCCGGACACCGGCTGCGGATTGTGGATGCCGATAACCTGGACCGGCAACTGGACGAACTGGAAGTATTGATCCTGATCAACCCCAACAACCCCACCGGCAAACTTTGGACGCCGGAGCGATTGCTGGACTGGCACGCCAAACTCAACCGGCGCGGCGGCTGGCTGATCGTGGACGAAGCGTTCATGGACGGCATGCAGGGATACAGCTTGTCCGCCTTGCCGGTTCGTCCGGGCCTGATCGTGCTGCGTTCGATAGGCAAATTTTTCGGCTTGGCGGGGATTCGCTGCGGCTTTGTAGTGGCCGAGCAAAGTTTGCTTGCACGGCTGGCGGAAACACTGGGCCCCTGGACTATCAGCCATCCTGGGCGTTTCGTGGCGGCACAAGCCCTGGCCGATCGGGATTGGCAACAACGCACGGCAGCCGCGTTGCAACAACAGGGCGTTCGTTTGCGCGAATTGCTGATCAAAAACGGTTGGCCGCCGCGCGGCGGCTGCCATTTATTTCAATGGCTACAAACCGCTGACGCGGCCGATTTGCATGAATTACTGGCCCAACAAGGCATATTGACCCGCTTGTTCGACCAGCCTGCCAGCCTACGGTTTGGCTTGCCTAAAGACGAACCGGCTTGGCGGCGATTGGCAACAGCTCTGACCCAGCCCGAAATCAAACAGCTAACAACAGGCCATGGCAAGCGCTTTAATCGGCAACACCCCGCTTTCCCGGCATAACCAAGGTTTCCTTTTCCTTGCGGATCAGCCAATCCAACAGCAACGCATAGCTGGTGGCCAACAAAGTAGGACCGATGAAAACGCCGATAAAGCCGAACGCCAATAAGCCGCCGAAAATACCGAACATAATCAGCACAAACGGCAGCTCCACTTCCCGGCTGATCAAAATCGGCCGCAGCCAGTTATCGATGGTGCCCACCAACAGCAAAAACCACACGGCAATAAAAATAGCCCAACCGGTTTCGCCCTCCATCAATAACCAAGCGGAAATCGGCAGCCAGACCAGCGTGCCGGCGGCCGGAATAATCATTAAAAAGAAAGCCACCACACCCAGCACAAAGGCATAAGGCACGCCGGCAATCACGAAACCCAATATCGACACCAATGCCTGCGCCAGCGCCGTGCCGAGTATGCCGTACACCACGGCCCGCAGACTGGTGCGCACAATGTGCAGAATGCGCTGAGTCTGTTCGCCCGCCAAGCGCTCTACCACACTGATGGCGTGGTCGGCAACCCGTTCGCCGTCGCGGTAAAAGAAAAACAACACCAAGATGCTCAACCCCATGTGCATCAGCTCGCCGGCCAAACTGATACCTTGCTTGAAAATCCAGCCGCTGACGCCCAAGGCGTATTGGCGGACCAGATTGATGATTCGGCTCGAGTCTTCACCAAAATTTATCCAGGTTTCGACGGCGCTTGCGCCGACCATCGGCAGGTTTTTTAACCAGGCCGGCGGAGCCGGCCAGCTGTGAGCGTGGTCGCCCAGCCATTGCAACATTCGATTGATGTCTTCCGTAAACGTAAGCGCGGCGGCCACAAACGGCGTTAACACCAACAGTCCTATCGGCAACACCATGCAGATAGCCGCCCAGTTTCGAGTCAAATGCCAGTCCCGCAGCTTGGCATACAAGGGCCAGGTCACATAACAAAGGATGGCCGCCCACAACAGATCGAAAATAAACGGCTGCAGCACCCGGTAACAGGCAAACAGCAGCACGCAAAGCGCGGCAAGGCTGGCGATTTTTTCGTAACGGGTAATCGACTGCTTCATAAGTTTTCCCGCACCGGGCTTGTATGCTTCAAGACTTAATCATACGGCAGCCATCAGATAATCGATATGACAATATCCCGGATAACAGGTGTAAAGAGCGCCCAGGCCTATTCGGACGCTACCGTCCCGCTTATTCAAGCTCAAGACCGGCCTTCTTCCAGGCATGCGTGCCGCCATCCAAATTGAACAGGTTATCGTAACCCAGGGCGTGCAACGATCTGGCCGCCGCGTTGCCCATAGGGCCGCCTTCGCAATACAGGTAAATCGGCGTATTTTTATCCGCCGGCAACTTGTTCTGATTAGCCTCGATTTGATTGTAAGGAATCACCAAGTCGGTACCCTTGATGTGTTTTTGTTCCGGCGTATGCACGTCAATCAACAGCACATCCCGGTTTTGCAGGATGTTATGCAATTCAGTCGCCGATACCATCTGCAAATAGCCGGGTTGCTGAAATTGGCAGCCGGCCGCGGCCAGAACCAACGCCAAGATGGAAAAGTATTTTTTCATATCTAAAATCTCCGCATGCAATTGTTACCGATACACACAATGCCTGAATAAGGGTTCGCTTGTAAATAACCCACCGAAAGGCGGGCAAATGGTTCAGCCCGGCATCGCTCCGCCCCCCCGATAAGCATCGCCCGTGCCGAGCAACGCCGCGATCAGATTTTTCTGTACTTCCGAGCTGCCGGAAAACAAGCGTCCGGCCATGGCATCCCGCACCAGCCCGGCCATTGCATTGCCCACTTCCAGCCCCGCCGCCCCCATGATCTGCACCGCGTCCAGACTGGATTGCAAGAACGCTTCGGCGGCGTACAGCTTGGTTTGCGCCGACGCCAGCGTCAGCCGTTGACCGGCGTCGCAGAGCCGCGCGCACTCGTTAAGCCACAGATCGACGGTATCCAGCCGCAGCTTCATATCGGCAATGCGATGGCCGATAGCCTGATGACGGCCCAGATGCACGCCGCCGGAGCGCCTGTCCCGGCTGTAGCGCACCACTTCGTCCAGTTGCCATTGCATGATGCCGGCGATGCCGGCGAACACGAAGGCGCGCTCGTATTCCAGGGCCTTTTGTATCATCTGAGTACCGGCACCCGGCTTGCCTAGCAGGCGGTCGGCATCCAGCCGGCAATTTTCCAGCAACACACTGCCGGTGACGCTGCCCCGGCAGGCATCCAAGCCGCCGTCATGGCTGAACCGGCAACCCCGATCCTGGCGCGAAACCAGAAAAGCCGTGATCTTGCCGTCCAGCTTGGCATACACCACCAACCAGTCGGCCAGCGGCACATTGGTGATATAGCGTTTCTCTCCAGTCAGAATAAACGTTTCGCCATCCCGTTCGGCGCGGCTGATCATAGCCTGCACGTCGGACCCGCAACCCGGCTCGGTGATAGCATGTCCGCCCAGCCACTGGCCGGCAATCAGTTGCGGTAACAACCATTGCTGTTGCGCCGCGCTGCCGTATAACAGCACGGGGAACACGATACCCCACAGATGGGCGTTGACCATCAACAGCAAACCCGGATCGCGGCTGGCCAGGCCGAGTTGACGATGGGTACCGCGCAAATCGGCAAAGCCATCGCCATATCCGCCGAACACCGCGGGCAAGGCATGCCGCAAGCCGCCTTGCTCGGCGATGGAGCGGAAGCGGGACTGGATTTGCGCTTCGTCCAGAGGACCGGCATAAGGCGACAGGCTTGAAAAATCGGGGGACATATTCATCGTTGTTTGGTTAAGCCATTTTCTCTTCAAATTCCAGCGAATCTCGGCTGCAAAGTTAAGGTTGTAGCACATTGCCTACGAATGAATATGCTCTACCGCTTATTAAAGCGCATGAGTATTCGGCTGTTCTGTGAAAACCATTTCCATTGGAAGTCCACCAGAATCTTTTTCTGGGTCCATAGGTGCTGTTTGTAGGGCATCATCAGAGGTACTGGCAACCACTAAACCAACTAATGCATCTAATATATCGTCTCGGGAGACTTCTTTTCTGAGAAATTCTTTCATTGGTTTGGTTTGCGCCGACGCCAGCGTCAGCCGTTGACCGGCGTCGCAGAGCCGCGCGCACTCGTTGAGCCACAGATCGACGGTATCCAGCCGCAGCTTCATATCGGCAATGCGATGGCCGATAGCCTGATGCCGGCCCAGATGCACGCCGCCGGAGCGCCTATCCCGGCTATGCCGTACCACCTCGTCCAACTGCCATTGCATGATGCCGGCGATACCGGCGAACACGAAGGCCCGCTCGTATTCCAGGGCCTTTTGTATCATCTGGGTACCGGCACCGGCCTTGCCCAGCAGCCGGTCGGCGCCGACCCGGCAATTATCCAACAACACGCTACCGGTGACGCCGCCTCTGCAAGCCTCCAAACCGCCCTCGCCGCTAAACCGGCAACCTTGATCCCGCCACGACACCAGAAAAGCCGTGATCTTGCCGTCCAGCTTGGCGTACACCACCAGCCAATCGGCTAGCGGCGCATTGGTGATATAGCGTTTTTCGCCGTTCAGAATAAAGTTCTCGCCGGCCCGCTCGGCGCGGCTGATCATAGCCTGCACGTCGGACCCGCAACCCGGCTCGGTGATGGCATGGCCACCCAACCACTGGCCGGCAATCAGCTTGGGTAAAAACTGCTGCTGTTGCGCCGCACTGCCGTATAACCGCACGGGAAACACGATGCCCCACAGATGGGCGTTGACCATCAACAGCAAACCTGGATCGCGGCTGGCCAGGCCGAGTTGACGATGGGTACCGCGCAAATCGGCAAAGCCATCGCCATATCCGCCGAACTCCGCCGGCAAGGCATGCCGCAATCCGCCTTGCTCGGCGATGGCGCGGAAGCGGGCCAGGATTTGGGTGTCGTCCGGTGAAGCGGCATAAGGCAATAGGTTTGAGAAATCGGGAGTTGTGTTCATGGCTTAGCTTG
>NZ_JANIBK010000107.1 GCF_024505165.1 Methylomonas rivi | reverse complement strand
CCGCCCAGCCGCCGCCGGCCGCGCGATAAAGCGCGATCCAGGCGTCGACCTGTTCCTGCTCCAGTTCCTTGAGTGCCAGTTCGGCGGCAAGCACGTTGCGGCGGGCCGTTTCCACGTCGAGTAAATTGCCTAGACCGCTTTGGTAGAGGGTTTGCAGTGCCTGAAAGTTTGCCCGGTAGCCGCTGACCGCGTCGCGGCCTTGCGGCAAGCGCTGGCAGGTGCTGTCCAAACGAACCAGGGCGTCTTCGACTTCCTTGACCGCCGTACGCACCTTGCCGCGGAAACGGCTTTCCGCCGCTTGGTATTGCACTTTGGCGACTTCCACATCGGCCGCGCGCTTGCCGGCGTCGAACAACGGCAAGCTCAGCGTCGGCCCTATCGCCCAGGTCTGCGCCAGCATCAGCGCCGCGCCGTTGATGTTTTGCAGCGTCGGGGTGATATTGCCCGACAGGCTCAATTTCGGAAATTGCTTGGCCCGTTGCACGCCGATATTAGCGCTGGCCTCGGCGAGGTCGCGTTCGGCGGCGGCTACGTCGGGCCGTTGCAATAACACCTTAGCCGGCAGCGAGGCGATTTCGAACGCCGGCGGGGTAGGCAGTTTCGCCGCCTGATCCGCCGAGCCGTTCAGTAACGACCGTAAGTCGGTTTCCGCGAGGCCGGTCATCGCCACCAAGCTTTTGATGGATCGTTCGCATTGGGCTTGTTGTTGCAGCAAGGTTCTGTTGCCTTCGGCGGCGCTGGCAGTGGCCAAGGCCACATCCCCCGGCGAGCGGAAGCCGCTTTGGCCGGCGGCAACTGTCATTCGCGCCGATTCGAGGCGCGAATCGCTGTCGGTACGCAATAAATGCACTTGCGCTTCGCAATAGCGATAAGCCAGGTAGGCATCGGCGACTTCCGCCGCTACCGCGACCCTGGCATCGTGCCAGGAGGCGGTGCGCGATGACAGCTGACTTTCGGCCGCTTCCTGCTGCCGGGCCAAGCCCCCGAATAAATCTATTTCCCAGCTGGATTGCAGTCCGGCCGAGAATTGGTTCCAGATGAACGGCGTGCCGCCAAACGAGGACGAGGAGCGTTTGGAGGCGAGCTCGGAGTCCAATTTAGGCAGTAAGGCAGCATCGGCGCCCACGAGATTTGCCCTAGCTTCTTCGATACGCGCTCTGGCATCGGCGACCGACGTGCTTACCTGTTCGGCGGCGCTTAAAAGGCGAGTCAGAGCCGGGTCCTGAAAGCGGTCCCACCAGCGCATCAGCTCGGCGGGGTCGCCTTGATGGGCCTGTTGCCGCTTGGCCGCATCGGCTTGCGGCGCGTGCCAGTTTGCCGGCGCCGGCAGCGGGTTGGCCCGATAGTCCGGGCCGACCGTAGTCAATAAGCCGCCGGATCCGCAGGCCGAAAGCATTAAAGGGATAAGACTCAAGCCGAGCGGCGGTAGGGCTTTACTGCTCATGGCCGCCATCCCGAGCACGCCGCGCGGCTTCGCTTTCTATCATGGCCAGGGCATAGCCGGCCAGACGTTCGGCCAACACATCGATGGCTTTTGGGGCGGCCAAAATTTGCGGGGAGATGACCGAGACCACTTCTTGTCCGACATAAAAATACACCGCCATGCCTATCATCGCGAAAGCCAGCCTATGCAAGTCCTCGTCGATGCGGCTCAATCCCGAATGTTCCTTGAGTAGAGAAACCAAGGCTTCCTGTTGCGGTTTGATTTCCGCGTCGATTTCCTGTTGCCAGGCGCCGGTCGGCTCGATCATCTCCCGGAAGTGCAGTTTCATCACCAGTCCGAGTTCTTCGCCTTTTTTAAGCGGTTCGAGGAATTCGCTGAAAAACCGGGTCAACACATCGGGTAAGGCTAAGTCGGCATAGGCCGCGACATTGGAACCGCAAGGCGTGTCGCCCATCGGTTCGAAGAATGCGGCGCGATATAGGCCGGCCTTATCGCCGAAGTAGTAGCGAATGGCCGAAATATTGGCGCCAGCCGCCTCGCAGATTTCCCGGGTAGAGGCGGCCTTATAGCCCTTTTCGGCAAACAGCCGCAATGCCGCCATCACCAGACGACTGCGTGCGTCGGGAGTTTCTGTTTCGGAATGTTCGGTAGTGGTCATGTTGCCCCGGCGAAATGCTATGCAAAAATAATTCAATCGATTGATTTAAATGCTATCAATCAAACGATTGATTGTCAACTGCGCCGCGACTTGTTATGGTCCTTTCCGCTCGCCAGCGCGTGCCATACATTACCGTGCTCCGTATTTTGCAATCCGGACCGGATAAAGACGGGATGCGGGTTTCGCCGGCCGGCCGGCATCGCCTAGTCTTAATTCGGGCAAAAGCCGTTAAATAGAAATCTCATGGAGTGCTATAATCGGAACTGTCTTTTTAGATTTAAGCTTTCGGAATCAATTACTTTCCGGAAAACGTCGAATTGGGAGATTGCGGATGCTGAGACATAATGTAGAAAATAATAGTGAAGAGCCTAGCGAAGTGGAGCTGTCACGGCGCAGCTTTTTCGGTCGTTTAGCGGTTGGCGCTGTTTTATCTATAGGGATGCCCGGTGTGGTTCATGCTTCAAAACCTGAAAAAAGCAAGCAGGCGCAAGCAAGAAGCGCTGTGCGCATTCCCAAGAAAAGCGCGCTCAAAACGGCTAAAGCGGCGGGGAAAACCAGTAAATTTTCGGCGGGCAAGACCACGGGCAAGCTTAATGCCGGACACCGCGCGCATGCCGTAAAATCCGCTCAAGCCAGCCGGTCCGCCAAACAAAAACATTTACAGACTGCGCATGCCGATCAGCGCAACGGCCGGGTGCGCGATGTTTACACTGGCAAAAAACAGCCGGTACATGTCGTATCAAACGCCGCCGATGCTCAGGATCATAGCGGCAGAGTGCATTCGCTCATTCGGCCCGGTCAGCGGGAAACGCTCATCCAGCCCGCGCGGGAATCGCTGTCCTTGGCCGGTCACGGCCGGTTTCCGAACCACCGTTCCCTGGCATTTCAAAATCCGCATACCGGCGATAAGCTGAGTCTGACTTATTTTGAAAAAGGCCGTTATTTGAGCGATGCCTTGGCCGAGATCAGCTTTTTATTACGCGACTACCGTACCGGCGATGTGCATGATATAGATCCGGGGTTATTGGACCAGTTACACGATTTGAAGCAAATGTTGGGATTAAGCCAACCGTTTGGGGTGATCTGCGGCTATCGTTCGCCGATGACCAATGCCAGACTGCATGCCGAGCATGCCGGGGTAGCCAACAACAGCTTCCATATACACGGCCGGGCGGTGGATATTCGCATCGAGCGTTTCGACCTGCGCCGTATCCATAGCGCGGCTATTGCCATGCACCGTGGCGGGGTGGGCTATTATCCGGAATCCAATTTTATCCATTTGGATACCGGAACGTTCAGGACCTGGACGCTTTAACAGAGAAACAGAGCCGCCGAGGCGCGGCGAACCTTTTCAGGCGGCCGGCGCGAAAGCGTTCGCGGGCGGTTAATCTTTCCGGAAAAATCGCCGGCCGTGTCGATAACGGCCGCATGACCTTCGGCTGGGTCTGCCATGAAATTCTAACGAGGCCGTTGAGTCGTTCTTTAATTTAAATTCCACCTTGTTAACCCCCCCAGCCTATGTGCATGAAGCAGTCGCCGCCGCCGGGATGAAATCGATTCCAGACCGTATACTCTGGTTGGGTTGTCTGTTGCTGGCGCTGTTAATGATAGCCGGTTTGTTGGCAATAGAAGATACGCCGCAACTCAAGCCGCGGGCAAACCTGAGTCCCAGTCAGATTGCTAAAGTCAAACGGCTGTTGGAACGCAACGATCCGCGCCGCTTGCGGGTCGGCAGCGTTGCACAGGCGGTGTTAGGCCAGGAAGAGCTGGATTCGGCCTTGAATTATGCGGCAAATCACTATGCCAGGGGCGCCTCAAGGTTGATGTTCGAGCAAGGCAAAGCGCGCATTCAAGCGACTTTGCCGTTACCGTGGCCTAGGTTAGGCGGTTTTCTGAATGTGCAAATTGAGTTGGCGGAAACCGATTCGCTGCCGGAAATCGGCGCTTTGACGGTGGGCCGGTTGGTCTTGCCTGGCTTCATCGTCAACGGCATGCTCAAGTCGGGCTTGAGCATGATACCCGTGGCCGCCGATTGGCGACAGCTGGTCGACATGGTAAAAAAAGTCCGCTTCTCCACGCGGAGAATGGTTGTAACCTACACATGGCGAGGCGATTTGCAGGCCCAATTGGGTAGCGCATTGCTATCCGATGACGAGCGCGGGCAACTGTTGTTTTATCAAACGCGCCTGGCCGAGTTAACCCGCACCGGCCGATATACTATCGGCCTAACCACGCTGCTGAATGCCTTATTTCAATCGGCCGCGCAACGCGGCGAGCAAGCCGACCCCGTCCGGGAAAATCGCGCGGCGATTCGGGTGTTGGCGTTTTATGTCACCCAAAAGGATTTGGGGCAACTGATACCGGCAAGCAAACATTGGCCCCGGCCCGTTTGGCGCAGGGTTGTACTGCAAAACCGCGACGATTTTACCAAGCATTATTTGGTGTCGGCATTGTTGGCGGCGGATGCCGGCTCGCCCCTGGCGAATGCGGTCGGTTTATATAAAGAGATTCAAGACTCGCGCGGAGGCAGCGGTTTTTCGTTCAGCGATCTGGCTGCCGATCGTGCCGGCACGCAAATGGGGAACCGGGCCGTTGCCAGCGAACAAGCCGCCAGGGCATTACAGAAACTTTTGGCTGTTGCGGCCGAGCCGGACATCATGCCGGAGACCGCCGATTTGCCGGAATTCATGCCCGAAGCGGAATTTAAGCGCCGCTATGGCGGCTTGACGGGCGATGCTTACCAAAACATGATGGCGGAAATTGAGCGCCGGGTTGCGGCATTAGCGGTCAGCCGCGAATAAACGGACATTGTATCTGCCCATGCCATGAACGGCCGGAGCGGATTTAGCCCGCGGAATGAATTCAGACATTAGAAGCGCAAGGGTAAAACGCTGCAAAACAATCTGAATGGGCTCCGGGTATTTATTCGGCGCCCAAAAGGTTAATGCGCGCGGGTTGGGCCGGGTTTGGCGAACGGGGATGAGGAGGTTTCTATTGCAAGATCAATGTTTTTAGGAAAGTTTTGCTAAAGACTTGCATGAAGCTGCCGATACCTGTTTCGATGCTGCTCTCCATGAAACTATTGAATCTATGAATGTTGCTTTCAATAGTTGGGTAAATGAGAGCTTGTGAAACGGATAGCGAGAATGGGTCGATTCGGCGTTCGGGTTTGATCAGTCTTCATTCCGGGGCGACAAATTAAGAATTTAAGTTTAAGGGGATTGGGTTATGACAACAATTACAGGGCTGAGCACGGCGCAAGTGGCCGCGTTGACAACACAGCAAATCAGAGACCTCACCACGGCGGATTTCAAGGCCATAACAGCCGAACAACTGCAAGCGTTATCGACCGATCAAGTTCAAGCCATTGAAACGCAGGACTTGGTCGTGCTGAGTTCCGGCCAGATCGAAGCGATACAAACTTATAATATCCAATCGCTGACCTCGGACCAGGCGCAGGCCTTGAAAACGGCCCAAATCAAGGCTATGTCGGCTGATCAGGTTCAAGCATTTACCAGCGATAATATAAAGGCGCTGTCGGCCGCGCAAATTAAGGCGCTGGAAGTCGACGACATTGCGGCATTGTCGACCGATCAAGTCGCCGCCATAGATCCGGCGGATCTTTCCACGCTATCCACCTTACAAATTCAGGCACTGGGCACGCAAAGTATCGCCGCTTTTTCTTCCGATCAGGTTGCCGCCTTGACCACCACGCAAATCAGGGCACTTGACAGCAACCAAATCCAGGCCCTGAGCACGGATAATGTCGCCAGCCTTTCGATTCAACAGATAAAAGCGCTGGACGATATCGATGTGGCCGCGATGAGTACGGATCAGATCGGTGCGTTGAACTCCGACCAGGTTAAAGCCTTGTCAACCAAGCAAATCGCTGCGTTGCAAGCCGATCAAATCAGCGCCCTCGGCACGGATGACATCGTCGCGTTAACCACGGCGCAAACCAAAGTCCTGACCGCGGACCAAATCAATGCCATGTCCAGCGACCAGATCGGTGCCTTGGAGACGCAAGATATCGCCCGGTTAAGCACGGCGCAAATTGCCGCGCTGACCGACGAAAGCGTCTCCAACTTTTCAACCGATCAAATCGCCGCCTTGACGACGGCCCAGTTCAAGTTGTTGAGCAGCAACCAAGTCCAGGGCTTGTCGACCGACCAAATTGCCGCCATTACTACCGCGCAGGCCAAGGTCTTGACCACCGATCAACTGGCTGCGCTGTCGACCACCCAAGTGGCCGCTTTTGAAAACCAGGATTTGGCCGCGCTCTCGACCAGCCAATTGAATGTATTTGAGGTGGAAAGTATCGCCGCCTTGTCGACCAGCCAAGTCAGAGCGTTGACAACCGCGCAAGTCGCATCGTTGAGCACCGACAAGATTGCCGGCCTGGCCTCAAGCCAAGTACAGGCATTGACGACGGCGCAAACCAAGGCCTTGACCAGCGACCAAATGCTGGCTTTAACGCCCGACAATATTTCCGCGCTCAGCACGGCCCAAATTAAAGTCGTGCAAGCCGCCGAGCTGGCTGCATTATCTACCGCCCAAATCGAGGCCTTGAGTTCGGACCAAACCGCGGCGTTGACGACCCAGCAGCTGGCTTCCCTAGGCACCGACCAAATTCGTGCGTTTGACTTGGACGATATTTCCGCATTGACCAGCGCGCAGGCAAAAGCGTTAACCATAGATCAAATCGATGCGCTGTCGGTAGATCAATTTTCGGCCTTGCAAACCGAAGATTTGGCGGCATTAAAAACCAGCCAAATCGTTGCCATCAATACGGACAATATTGCGGCCTTATCCTCGGACCAGGCCAAGGCCTTGACCACCGAACAGATTAAAGCCTTAACCAGCAATCAGATTCAGGCCTTGTCCGCCGACAACATTTCAAAATTTTCCGCCTCGCAAATCAAAGCGCTGCAAACCGACTCCCTGGTTGCCATGTCGGCCGATCAAATCGAAGCGCTTAGTTCGGACCAAACCGCCGCGCTGACTACCAAGCAACTGGCTGCGCTGAGCACGGATCAGATCAGGGTGTTCGATTCCGACGATATTGCCGCGTTGAGTACGGCGCAAGCCAGGGCACTCACCACCGATCAAGTGAATGCCTTGACGGCGGACCAGATTGCCGCGTTGCAAACCGATGATCTGGCCGCACTTTCGACCCAACAAATTGCGGCGCTGAGTACCGACAATATAGGCGTGCTGTCGACCGACCAAGCCAGGGCCTTGACGACTTCGCAAATTAAAGCCTTAACGACGGACCAAACTCAAGCTATCTCCGCCGAAAATATCGCCGCCTTGTCGACCGCGCAAATCGTAGTGTTGGAAACCGCCGATTTGACCGCGATGTCAACCGCGCAGATCGATGCCTTGACTTCGGACCAAACTTCGGCCCTGACGACCCAGCAAATAGCGTCATTGAACACGGACCAAATCCGGGCGTTCGATTCCGAAGATGTCGCCGCATTAAGCACTTCGCAAGCCAGAGCGTTGTCGACGGATCAGATTGCCGCATTGACCACCGGCCAAATTGCCGCGCTGCAAACCACCGAATTGGCGGCGCTGGCAACCGCGCAAATCGTTGCGCTCGGCACCGACAATGTCGCCGCCTTATCGACCGACCAAGCGCGGGCGTTGACCACCTCGCAAATCAAAGCGCTGACGACCGACCAGATCCAATCGCTATCGGCGGATAATGTCTCTGCCTTGACCACGGCTCAAGTCAAAGCCCTGGAGGCTACCGATATTGCCAGCATGTCGACCGCGCAAATCGCGGCGTTGACTTCCGACCAAACGGGGGTATTAACGGCGCAACAATTAAGCGCATTGAACACCGATCAGATCAATGCGTTCGATTCCGACGATATTGTGGCGCTGACGACTTCGCAAGCCAAATCGCTGAGTACCGATCAAGTCGCCAACCTGACCTCAAGCCAAATCGTGGCGCTGGAAACCGCCGACCTTGTCGCGCTGTCCACGGCGCAAATCGCGGCAATCAGCACCGATAATATTTCGGCGTTGACGACCGACCAAGCGCGCGCGCTGACAACTTCGCAAATTAAGGCGCTGAGCACCGATCAGATTCAGGCGCTGTCGGCCGATAACGTGGCGGCTTTAACCACCACACAAATCAAGGCTTTGGAAGAGGCCGATATCGCCAGTATGCTGACCGAGCAAATCGCCGCGTTGACGTCCGATCAAACCGCTGTATTGACCACGCAGCAACTGGCGGGCTTGAGCACGGACCAGATTCAGGCGTTCGACTCCGAAGATATTGTGGCGCTGACGACTTCGCAAGCCAAAGCGTTGAGCACCGATCAAGTCGCCAACCTGACCACCAGCCAAATCGTGGCGCTGGAAACAGCCGACCTTGCCGCGCTGACCACCGCGCAAATCGCGGCAATCAGTGCCGACAACATTTCGGCGCTGTCATCCGATCAGGCCCGAGCCTTAACCACAACGCAAATTAGAGCGTTGTCCAGCGATCAGCTTCAAGCCTTGACCGCCGACAATGTTGCCGCGCTCACTACCGGCCAGGTCGAAGCGATGGAAACCGGCGATATTGCCATCTTGACAACCCGGCAAACGGCGGCACTCACCACGGACCAGGTTGTCGCCTTATCGACCGCCCAAGTTGCCGCGCTCAGCACGGATAATATTGCCGGCTTATCGTCCGCCCAAGCCCAGGCATTGACGACCAGCCAGATCAGGGCGCTGACCACCGATCAAGCCCAAGCCTTGGCACCGGATAAGGTTGCCGCGCTGACGACCGATCAAATCAAAGTGCTGGAAGAGGCCGATTTGTCCGCCATGACAACCGATCAGATCGCCTCTTTGACCTCCGATCAAACGGCGGCATTGACCACGCAACAGCTGGTGGCCTTGGGAACCGATCAAGTTAAGGCGCTTTCGTTCGAGGATATTGCCGCTCTAACCAGCGCGCAAGCGGCGGCATTAACCACCGGCCAGATAGCCGCGCTGACCGCCGACCAAATCAGCGCGCTTTCAACCGATAACATTACCGCATTGACAACCTCGCAAGTCGCGGCGCTGACTACCGATAATGTGGCCGAACTGACCGCGGAACAGCTGAAATCGCTATCCGCCAGCCAAATCAATACGCTGGATACCGACCAAATCCGGGCCTTGTCGCCCAATAAATTCGCGGGACTCACCACGGATCAGGTGCAAGCGCTCAGCACCGCCAGTTTGGTTGCGCTATCGACCGACCAAGTCGATGCCTTAAGCACCGACCAGTTGGCCGCCCTGACAACCCGACAAGTGGCAGCCTTGACCACGGATCAGATCAAAACGCTTGCGTTCGACGACATACCCGCGCTGACCACGGCCCAAACTCAGGCCTTGACCACCGATCAAGTAGCAATACTCTCGGCCGATCAAATCAGCGTATTGGGAACGGACAATCTCACTGCCTTGACAACCGCACAGATCAAGGCCTTGAGTACCGATAACGTTGCCGCGCTGTCCACCGATCATTTGGCCGCGTTAACCACGGTGCAATTCGGGGCGCTGACCACCGATCAAATTCAGGCTTTGTCTACCGATCAAGTGGTCACGCTGTCCGTGGGTCAACTGCAAGCCTTGGATTCGGCGGGGCTGGTGGCGATGTCGACGGACCAGATCGATGCGCTGACCTCGGATCAAACATCCGGGTTGACAACGCAGCAACTGGCCGCTCTGTCCACCGACCAGCTCAACACATTCAACACCGACGAGATTGTGGCGTTGACCACGGCACAAGCCAAGGCTTTGACCAGCGGCCAGATCGCGGCGCTGCAGTTCGCCCAAATCGCGGCCCTGGAAACCGACGACCTGCGCGCCTTGACCAGCACGCAAATCGGCGCCTTGACCACCGATCAAATAGACCAAGGTCTCACCACCGATCAGATCCAGGCGCTGGACGATACGCAAATCAGAGAACTGAACACGGATCAAATCCAGGCGCTGAATACCGACCAAGTGATCGCGCTGACGACCGGTCAAGTCAGGACTTTGAGTACATCGCAAATTGCGGCATTGAAGTTTGCGCAAATCCAAAATATGGAAAACGCAGATCTGCAAGCGTTGACCAGCACGCAAATCAATGCCTTGACCACGGACCAGTTGCAAAGCGGCCTGACCACGGACCAAGTCCAAGCCTTGACCACCGACCAAGTCGTCGCTCTGACAACCGCTCAATTGACGGCGCTGAGTACCGATCAAATCGCCAACATGGAAACCGCCGATTTGGCGGCCTTGACAACACGTCAAGTCAGCGCCTTGACCACCGATCAGGTATTAAACGGCTTAACCACCAACAACATTACCGCATTGACCACCAGCCAAGTACGTTCCTTGACTACCGATCAAATCAGTGTGTTGACCACCGAGCAACTGGATGCCTTAACGACGGATCAGACAGCCGCATTCGGCCAGACGCAATTGGCTGCCATGACCACGGACCAACTTGCGGCGCTTTAATATTTTCAATTAACGACTATTCTTTATCACTAAACGTAGCGGCCGGCAGCTTGTCGGCCGCTACGTTTTTATTTGGGTAATTGAAAATTGATAAATGGAGTACAAATGCCGGGGATTGAAAATCAATTTGCAACTTCGGTACTCGGTGCTTGGCAAGGCAAGCTCGAATTTAACCGGTTGCTGGAAGAAGCGGAAAAATTAGAAAAAAACGGACTGGCGCCACTGGCGGCCGTGCTTTACCAAACCTGGCTGCAACGCAATCAAACGCCTTATAACCATATCGCGCTATTCAACCTGGGCACCGTATTATTTAATCAAGCCGATCTGGCGGGCGCTAAAGAGGCTTACCTGCAAGCCGTCAAGCTGGCGCCCGCATTCGTACAACCTCACTTCAATCTGGGTCTGATTCATGAGCGGGAAGGCAATATAGACGCCGCCGTTAACGAATGGCGCTGGATCGACGACCATGTGACGCCCAATTCTCCGGAACACCGGCCGTTATTGCTGCTTGCCCTCAACAACCTGGGCCGGGTGCTGGAAAACAGCAAGCTATACGGTTCCGCGCTGGATTATTTGACCAGAAGCCTAGCCCTTGAAGCCCGGCAGCCCGACGTTATCCATCACTGGGTTTATCTGCGGGAAAAACAATGCGCATGGCCGGTATACGCACACATCAACGGCGTCGGTATGGAACTGGTGCGCCAATCGACCTCCGCGCTGGCCATGCTCAGTCTGTCGGACGATCCGGAAGCGCAATTGGCGGCCGCCCGCCACTATGTCGAGCACAAACTGAGCAAAAACTTGCCCCGCCTGGCGCCGACC
Source organism: Methylomonas rivi (assembly GCF_024505165.1). Lineage (GTDB taxonomy): Bacteria > Pseudomonadota > Gammaproteobacteria > Methylococcales > Methylomonadaceae > Methylomonas > Methylomonas rivi. The sequence continues at coordinate 2,671 of NZ_JANIBK010000107.1, read as the reverse complement.
GCAAGCTACGGGCACGACAAAATACGGATTGCCTACTGTTCCTCGGATTTTTGCTTGCACCCGGTGGCCATGCTGACCGCGGAATTGTTCGAATTGCACGATAGAGAGCAATTCGAAGTGTACGGCTACTGTTGGACTCAGCAGGGGCATTCCCCGCTACGGCAGCGCATCATCGATGCCATGGACCATTTCGAGCGCATCGATTCGTTAACCGATGAAGCGGCGGCCCGGTTGATCCGCGAACATGAAATCGACATTCTGGTCGATTTGCACGGACAGACGCTGGGCGCGCGCGCCAATTTGCTCGCTTACCGCCCGGCGCCGATTCAAATCACCTACCTGGGATTGCCGGCCACGACCGGTTTGCCTTCGATCGATTACGTGATCGCCGACCGTTTTCTGATTCCCGAGGAATACGCCTGCTATTACTCCGAAAAGCCGCTGTATATGCCGGACGTCTATCAAGTCAGCGATCGGCAACGGAAAATTAACCCAGCTCCGAGCCGGGAAAGCTGCAAGCTGCCGGCGGAAGCCTTCGTGTTCTGCTCGTTCAATAACAATTACAAATATACGCCCGAACTGTTCGAGGCCTGGATGAACATCTTGCGTAGGGTGCCCGATAGCGTACTGTGGCTGCTGGCCGACAACCCCTGGTCGGAGATTAACTTAAAGAATCACGCTAAAAATTTCGGCATCGACCCCCACCGGCTGATTTTCGCGTCCCGCGTGGCTCCCGAGGATTATCTGGCCCGCTACGCCGTTGCCGACCTGTTTCTCGATTCCTTTCCGTTCAATGCCGGCACCACCGCCAACGACGCCTTGTGGATGGGCTTGCCGGTGCTGACGCTCACCGGCCGCTCCTTTGCCTCGCGCATGGCCGGCGCCTTGCTGACGGCCGCAGAGTTGCCGGAATTGATTACCTATGATTTGCTCAGTTACGAAAACAAGGCAGTTGAACTGGCCCAAACGCCGGACCGCTGTTCCCGGTTAAAGGCTCACCTGCAAAAGGTTAAAACCGATGGCGTGTTGTTCGATACGCCGCGTTTCGTGCGCAATCTGGAGCAGCAATTCAAGCAACTCGTGGCTGAATTAAACTGAATTAAATCGACATTTTCTCCCGGAGAATAAACTGAACCGGTCAAACCGGTCCGGTAGGCTGAGACGGTGCGGTGGTTTTACAATGCCAAACATCCAATCGAGGGATAACGGCAGTGAGAGTCGAATTATTATCGCAGGCAGTAATGGCGTTAAATTAGAAAATTATTGATGAAGGATATTAATGAGACATAAGACCCCTACCCTAAGCGTGATTGTTCCGACGCATGATAGACCCATAGAGCTCATGCGGTGTCTCAGGTCAATAAAAGAGCATATAAAAATTGATTTTGAATTAATCGTCGTTTCCGACACTACTAATGAACAAATCGTACAAGTTGCTTCCAATTTCATTGGGGAGAACGATCAATTTCATATGCGAAAAAATAATCCTGGGCCCGCATTCAGTAGGAATGTTGGAATTGATCTTGCCAGAGGTCAATTTGTTTTGATCATCGATGATGATGATGAAATTCCGGGTGTGGGGTATGACGATTTTCTTAATACGGCTTTAAACAATACTAAAAGTGTAACTTTTGGCGATGTAATTATTGCAAGGGAAGATAGGTTAAAGGGCGTTCTCACGTCCGAGAAACCGGAGCTGCTAGAGTTAACGAAAACACCTTTCGAACAGATATGGATAAAAAATTATATATTTACTCAAGCCTGTATTTTTCCCGCAATAGCCTTAGCCGGGAAAAGACAAGATGTGCATATGAAGTCTCTGGAAGATTGGGACTTTTTGCTGTCCGTTTACCAAGCGGCGGAATTTAAACCGGCACACGCGATAGGCGCCATAATTTACAAGGATTATGTTAATCAAGGCAACCGCCGAGGTACTACAACGGCGGCAAATAATTTTGAAGCCGTATTAGACTATTTATACGTTTATAGGCGCTGGCGGGCCCCAAGCGAACAATTAAAAATGATGCGGGCCAATATGCTGAAGCAAAATGGGCTTGATATTCAGGCTGAATTTCTTTAATGAGAATTAGAGTGTAAATTGTGATTGGATTTAATTTCCTCGGGAAAATGGGGCAATTGGGAAACCAAATGTTCCAATATGCGTCTCTTAGAGGGATTGCACGCAACAATGGCTATCAATTTTGCATACCCTATCATAACGAAGTTTCTACCGATGCGCTGGGCAATAATATTAAAATAGAGCTATTTAACGCGTTTGAAATGTCCTGTGTGCGGCAAGCGAATATTAAATATATAGATCCAAATAGGCCGATAATTAGAGAGTCCGGGCATAATTTTGATGAAAATCTTTTCAATCATTGCGAGGACGATGTCTGTTTGCTAGGTTATTTTCAAACGGAAAAATATTTTAAAAATATCGAAAATGAAATACGTCAAGATTTTACTTTCAAAAATGACATCCTGGCGGCGTGCACAAATTTCATTGCACACTATGAACGGCCTATTGCGCTGCATATCCGCAGGGGAGACTATCTGATTAACCCCAAAAATCATACCAATCTCGGGTTTGATTATTATGAAAAGGCATTGGATAAGTTTGAAAAAAACAGGGCCGTAATTATTTTTTCCGACGACCCTGTCTGGTGTCAAG
>NZ_JANIBK010000106.1 GCF_024505165.1 Methylomonas rivi | reverse complement strand
GGCCGCCGGGTCCGCTGTTGCCGCAGAACACCGCGCCGGGCGCGCCGTAATCGGCGTTGGAGGAGTTACCGCACAGCACCAAGGCGCTGGCGGCGCCGAAATGTTCGTCGTGCACATAATCCAAATCCACTTCCACCGAACCCAGACTGAAGGTTTGGTCGGTCGAGTTGCCGGTTTTGGCGTTGACGTCAAAAAAGCCGCTGATTTCCAGGCCTTTGTCGGATGCTGCCGCTTTCAGTTCGCCGGCGGTTTTGTCTAGTGCCCGCAGCTTGCCCTGGATAGTGCCTTCGTTGCTGTCCGGTTTGGCCGCGGCGGCTGGTGGCGCTTTGCCAGCCGGCGGGTTGCTCTGAGATACGCTTGCCATCATTGGGCTAGGCGTGGCGGGTGCGGTTGTGGGCACAGGGAGTGTCGCGGTCTGGGTTATTGCGTCGAGCTTTTGCTCCAATTGCTGAACACGGCTTTCCAATTGTTCGATCCGGGCGTTTTTTTCATGCAGCATCTGGTCGACGATTTGGCGTATCAGCACTTCGTCGGCCGCCGCGAGGCTGGCATGAAACGGTGATAAAACAAGTAACAGGGTTAAAAGAGGAGGGCGGTAATTCATCACATGCGCCTCTTTTATTGTGATCAACTTGCGCCGATTTCTGCTGGTGTTGCTTCAGATGTGCCGGAATTAACGCTATCGGCGGTAAACGGGTGCAAATGGCCTTCGTCCATTTTGATCAGTCGATCGGCGACATGGAAATAGTGTTCGTCGTGGGTGACGGCGAGCACGGTTTTGCCCAATGCTTTCAGTAGCGGTAATAGTTCGGTGTAAAAGCGGCGGCGGTAACCCGGATCTTGATCCGCGGCCCATTCGTCCAGCACCAATATCGGCCGATCTTCCAGGATCGCCACCAATAGCGCCAAGCGCTTGCGTTGGCCTTGGGATAGACGGGTGTCCAGCAGTCGGCCGTTCTCGACCTTGACTTTACGGTCCAGTGCCAAAAGCGCCAACCAATAGGCGATTTTTTCCGGATTGGCGTCGCAGCCCTCAGCCCCGAGCAGATGGTGAAACAAATGAAAGTCCGCAAACACCGTGGAGAACAGTCGGCGGTAGTGCGGCATGTCGGCTTCTTGCAGCATGGCGCCGTTCAAAACAATGTGGCCAGCCTGTGGCGGGTATAACCCGGTCAGCAAACGGGTGAAGGTGGTTTTGCCGCTGCCGTTGCCGCCGATCAGAAATACGATTTCGCCGGCGCTAAGGGTAAAGTCAAGCGGGCCGACCGAGAAGCGGTTGTCCCGCTCGCTGTCGGGGTAGCGGTAGCGCACGCCCTGTAATGTCAAGGCTTGCCAGTTTGGTTGTAAGGTCTGAGGCAAGCCGGCGAAGTCGGATCGATATTTCGGTAGCTGTAAGCTGTTGAGTTTATCCAGCGCGACGTTGCCGCCGATCAGGCTGGGGATGGCGGCGATCAGGCCGGTCAGCGACGTGCGCAGAAACAGGATGGTCAACGAATAAGTCGTCGCCACCGCATGGTCTGCCCAGCCGACGCCGTGCGCCAGGAAAAACACCAGGGCGATAGCCCCCAGAATCATGATGTTGGCCCAGTTCTCGTTGATGCCGTTAAAGATGTCGGCGGCGATTTCCTGGTCGCGGCCGCTGGCGGCATGTCGTTCGAACTCCTGTTCGTAGAACAGTTTGGCGCGTTCCCTATTCAGGGCCAATTCCTTGCGACCGAACAGGGCGGCTTGATAATCTTCGTACAATAAATCCTCGATATTGCGCGCCGCATCGATGCGGGCGTGGGTGCTACGCATCAGTAGCCAACCGATAAGGATCGTCAATGCCATCCATCCGGCCGTCGCCAAGAAGAGCCGTTGCGAAAGCCAGTACAGATAGCCGAAGCCGCCCAGATTCAATACCAAACCGTAGACGGCGGTTGGCAGGCTGATGAAGGCCGAAGTCAAATGATTGGTGTCGCTGTTGAGACTGGCCAGCAATCGAGCGGGGCCGAGGTGTTCCAGTCGTTCCAGATTGGTGTCGAGTATACGCTTGACCATGGTGCGGCGCAGTTGATAGACCAGCCGATGACCCAGCGTCGTCATGCTGATTTGCGAGGCAGTGCCGATAATGAACACCGCCAGTAAAAGGCCGGCGAACTCGATCAGCGTGGTTTTTACATCGGACTGCGGATGCAGTAAATGGTCGTTGGTATACGCGATGACCCAAACCGCCAGGCCGGCACTGCTAATGCTCAGAATGAACACCATCAATAAGGGCAGCCTGAACTGGCTGAACATCAATCGGATCAGATTCATGGCAATGTGGCGGGTTAATGGACCAGGGTCAGTGTCGGACGTTTTCTGCTCGTCTCTGCCGATTCATGTCCCAATCGTTTCGATGCGGTTGTCATCATGGCTGCGAATTCGGCGAATTGCTCCACGTCGAAACGCAAGGACATGTTCGGCATGTGCAGATGCACGACGCTGCAGTCCCGGCAAATCAGCGCTTTACCTGTATCGCTATTGGCCGGATATTCATGGGTGCAAGGTTTTTTAGTCATGAGATGTTTCCTCCAAGCGGGTGAGAAAGGTAATTGCGGTTGATGGTCGACAGAGTCATTGGCCTTCGAGGAGTTTTCCGTCATTGCCGAATTTCGATTTGGCTAGCGACAACAGCATCTTCCAGACGATCTGCTTCGAGCTGAAATCCAGACAGCGGAAATTCGAGGCGTGGATTTGGCCGTTTTCCATTAGCGAAGCCAGAAATTCCGATTCTATTTCAAGCTTTACCGTTAAAGGCCTTCTAAAAAATGAGTTCAAAAATTTCATAAAGAGGTCCGTTCGATAGTTTAAACAAATGATAATGATTCTCATTTGTTATGTAAAGCATTTTATTTCCCCCTGTTTTCACTGAGTCCATGCGGTTCCTTCTCTGTATCAAGCAGTCAACAACCTGAAAAATTCCCAATTCAATAATTAATCGGAATACTTTTTAAAAACCGGTTGACAACGGTTTGCAATGTAAGGAGAATAATAATCGTTCTCATTTAGAAAAGCATTAATTGCTACTCTCTCGTCAATCGATGTTTGTTCTGAATAGGAATATCTGAACAGTCATCAACTTTTATTATGGAAATGAATATGAAGAATTCGGTCTCTACACGTTGGAACCTTGCGGTGATCAAACCGTTGGCAGGCGCCGTTGCCTTGCTATCAATGCTACCAGCCGGTGCGGCTATGGCAGACAGCGTAACTAGGTCTTTTGCCAATCCAAGACCCATCTTGATTCAAGATACCTGTGCAGACCCAGAGAATGCGGAATGCGCGGCGTTATTGGATACCTACACAGCGGAGGGCGCTCCAGCCGTGCCAGTGAAGGCGGCAAAAACCTATCCGGCAATGATCAACGTTCCCAAGAGCGCATTTCCTAAAGATGCCAAAATCACAGATGTCAATGTCACGATTAAAGGCATTCACCATGATTATTTAAACGACGTTGATATGTTGCTGGTGGCGCCGAATGGTCAATACGTGATGCTGGCTTCCAATGTCAGCGCTGCGGGGGCGACCCCAGAAGGCGGCGTACTGGGCATCGTCGCCGAGAATCTGAATTGGAAATTCGATGACTCGGCAGCCCTGCCGCTACCGCGCTCGGTGCGTAATGATGGCCGTTTGAGCGGCCGAGCCACCAACCCGTTGTATAACGTGATTTACGAAGAGTGGGTCGATGTGTGGAGCGATACCACGTTGCGCGCCTTCAAGCCGACCGATTACGACAACAATCCGGATAGCGATTATTTCCCAGCGCCAGCGCCGGCCGAACTTAATGATCCGTCCACCTCGGTCGCTTTGACGCCGACTACCGTATTGGCGGCGCCGACAGCGGGCGATCCAAGCACTTACAAAAAAGTGACCAATGGTCCAAAGCTCAGCAACCTGAATGGCATCGATCCATCCGGTCAATGGAAGTTGTATGTGGTTGACGACTTTTACTGGTTCGCCGGCGAAATTAAGGGTGGCTGGAGTCTGGAAATCACCGCCGACGATCAGCAGTCCTGCTCGGTCGAGTGATGGCCAGTTAGCCTTCAATAAAGCAAGCAACCGGTTCATGGCCGGTTGCATTCCATGGCTTCAATTCAAGAGATATTCAACATGAAAAAACTAACCTTATCGCTACTGCTGGCCGCCGGATTGGCCGGACAGTCGGGTCTTGCCTCGGCGGACATCGCCAATTCCCCCAATCCTTACAATGCCGGTTATGGTTTCGATTATCCTCAACAAGCGGTGTGGGGAGGCTGGAGTCGCGGCGATGCCGGTACCGTTTATGCGGAATGGGACAGTTTCAATTTCGACGGTCAATTGTTGGCCGGTAGTTACGGATTGACAAATGCGCAGTTCGGTTGGGATGGCGGCACGAGCATTGACGGCAACGGCAATCTGGCTAACGATACCGATTCGATTTTCGCCTATGCCGACATTCAGGGCAGCGTTGCGCAAGCCTCTCAGCAAATGGTGAGAGTGGCAATGCAATTGGAAGCTTGGGTGGCTGATGGTAGCAATGGCGTTGACTACGACAACCTCTGGTTGAACGGCTTGACGCCCACTTTCTTGGGGTTGAACGACACCGGTAACAGCATTGTCGTCGACTCGATCGAATATGCGTTGTATCAATCTCTGGCCATTTGGGATCTGGATTTTGCGCCGGCTGGCGATTCGTACTCGTTCGATTTGTCGGCCTCGGCGGGTACTCGCATCGCTCAAGTTGCGGTTGACATGGCTGCGGTGGCGCAAGGCGCGCCGATTGCCGAAGCGCCGGTTGCGGTTCCGTTGCCGGGCGCGGCCTGGATGTTCATGTCCGCTTTGTTTGGCATATTGGCTGTTAGACGTAAATCTCCGCTATCCCAATTATCGGCATAAGGCGCTGTGGCGGATGGATCGCAAAGCATATGGATAGCAAGGGGTTTAAGGACATGACATGGAGGTCTATCCGGTATTTGAGAATATGGCTTGGCTTGTTGGCTTTAGGCTGTGCTTGGTTGTTTTTCCGGCAAGCGCTGCCCGAAGACACCTATCTCAAATTGCCGGGGTTGCCCAAGGCGATAGAAATCGTCCTCGATAGTCATGCCGTGCCGCATATCTATGCCGGCACCGCCGACGACGCTTATTTCGCACTGGGCTATTTGCACGCCCAGGATCGATTGTGGCAAATGGATTTGAATCGCCGCGTCGGCTCGGGTCGCTTGGCGGAGATTTTCGGCGGCGATGTGCTGGAACAAGACCGCTTCATGCGGGTTTTGGGCTTGCGCCGAGCAGCCGAGGTCAATCTGCAACAACTCGATCCGGCCACGCTTGCCAGTCTGCAAACTTATGCGCAAGGGGTCAATGCCTATCTGGCGCAGGATCATTTTCTGCCGGTCGAATTTTATCTGGCCGGCGCACCGCGACCGGAACCTTGGCAGCCCGCCGATTCCCTGGTCTGGTTAAAAACCATGGCTTGGCGCCTGTCCGGCAACTGGTGGGAAGAATTACTTAATTTAAAACTTCAGCAACGTTTGTCGCCGGAACAATTCGCCGACCTGTTTCCGCCTTATCCGGGCGATGCGCCACGCGCGCTACCCGATGTCAAAAATCTTTATGCCGGATTGGCGCCGCTGGCCGGCAAACTGCTGGCGCAACACCGCGAAGAAGCCCATAAAAGCATCGGCTCCAACAACTGGGTGGTTGATGGTAGCCGTACCACCAGCGGTAAGCCGTTACTGGCCAACGATCCGCATTTACCGCTCACAGCTCCTTCCCTCTGGTATTTCGCTCATCTGCACGCGCCTGGTTTGAACGCCGTGGGCGCCACTTTGCCCGGCATACCCGGTATTTTATTGGGACGTAACCAGCGAGTAGCCTGGTCTTTCACCAACACCGGCCCGGACAGCCAGGACATTTTTCTCGAAAAGCTACTGTCGGATCAGTCGAATCGGTATCTAACCCCCACCGGCTCGGAGGCCTTCACTACCCTCCAGGAAATCATCAAGGTAAAGGATCAGGCTGACCAGGAACTGACGATTCGCGTTAGCCGCCATGGGCCGGTGATTTCCGACGTCGATAACGACGCCAGGCAAGCCGCGCCGAACGGTATGGCGGCGGCGTTGAGCTGGGTTGGCTTACGGCAGGACGATGCCACCATTCGCTTCATGCTCAATGCCGGGCGTGCGCAATCGGCATCCGAACTGAAGGCATTTGCCCGCGATTTCCACACACCGCAGCAGAATATCGTTTACGCCGATGCGGATGGCAACATCGGCTTTGTCGCGGCAGGCCGGGTGCCGGTGCGTAGCTCGGACAATGTCTTGAGCGGACGCTTGCCGGCGCCGGGCTGGTTGGCGGGCTATGACTGGCAGGGATTAATTCCCTTCGAACAACTGCCGCAGCAGACGGCCAGCCAAGACGGCAAGATCGTTACCGCCAACCAAAAAATCACGCCGCCCGCTTACCCTTATTTCATAACCTCCGGCTGGGCGCTGCCTTATCGGGCCGAGCGGATTGGCGCTTTATTGGATAGTCACGCCAAGCATGGCGTGGCGTCGTTTGCGGCCATTCAACACGATGTCGCTAATCCGTTCGCGTCGCAATTGCTGCCCAGGCTGCTGACTATTACTGTCGAGGAGCTAGAGTCCAAGCAAATTTTACAGGGCCTACGGAATTGGGATAGGTGCATGGCAGACGACTCCGCGCAGCCCTTGATTTTTGCCGAATGGATCAGACAGCTGGCCGCGATTTTGTATCAGGAAAAATTAGGCGATTTGTACGAGTTGGTCGGCGACTATCAACCGCAGTTTTTGCTGCAAGTGTTAAACAACAGTCACGGTGGCGGCGGGCGATGGTGCGCCGCTGCTAATTCCGGCGCGGCATTGTGCGATGCGGAAATCAAACTCGCTTTAGAGGCCGCATTGACAAACCTCAAGCGGTATTACGGCGACGATCCGGTGCAATGGCGTTGGGGCAAGTCGCATGTCACCGTCTTTAAGCATCACCCTTTCGGCCAGGTGCCTTTCCTAAGCGCGCTGTTCAATGTCGAAGGCGAAAGTCCCGGCGGCATGGATACCGTCAATGTGAGCGGTTATCGCTATGACGAAGATAGCGGGCGCTACCTGGGCGAAGCCGGTGCGGCCTTTCGGGCGATTTACGATTTGGCCGAGCCGGAAAACTCGGTTTTCATCCTCGGGACCGGCCAGTCCGGTAACCCATTTTCCTCGCATTATCGGGACATGACCTCGGCCTGGCTACAAGGCGGCTATGTGCCGCTAATGACCGACCGGGAACGCATTCTGAACGGCGCCGTCGAGCGTATCCACTTGCAACCTGAATAAATGCGGCCTTTTATTTTCACCATTATCAACAGGACACAGCAATGAACGACAATCTTGATCTGGCCGGTATCGGCATCGGGCCATTTAATCTTAGTCTCGCGGCTTTGCTGTCGCCGATTTCGCAATGCCGGGCTCGATTTTTCGAACGCCGCGACAGTTTCAACTGGCATCCCGGCATGATGTTGCCCGGCACCCAGATGCAAACCTCGTATTTGAAGGATTTGGTCACCCCCGTCGACCCCAGCAGTCCGTACGGTTTTTTGTCCTATCTGGTCAAGAAAGGCCGGTTTTACCGATTTATCAACGCCGAGTATCCCAGGGTACGGCGGGTTGAATTTGCCGATTATCTACGCTGGGTGGCGGAACAATTGCCGAATCTCAGTTTCGGAACCGGCGTGGATAGCGTCGAGTTCGCGCAGAACGGCTTCAAACTGAGCGGCGATGGTTTGGATGGGGTGCATAGCCGTCATTTGGTGGTGGCGACCGGCATGCGGCCCAATATCCCGACCTGGGTCGAGCGTTATGTCGGCGAACAATGCTTGCATAGTCATCATTACGTGACCGCCGATTTTTCAGTAACCGGCAAACGCATTGCCATCATCGGCGGCGGGCAAAGCGGCGCGGAAATATTTTTGGATTTGATGGCGGGTAAGCGCGGTCGGGCTGACGAGATTACCTGGATCAGCCGCCGGGCGAATTTGGAGCCCCTGGACGAAACCGCCTTCATCAACGAATACTTCACGCCCGATTACGTTCGCCATTTCCATAAACTGCCGGAGGAACGTAAGCCGCCTATCGTTAGCTCGCATAAACTGACCGGCGACGGCGTCTCGCCCGCAACCTTGCAAGTCTTGTCGCAATATTTGTACGACACGGATTTTCTCAATAGCGATACGACGCCCTACGCCATTCTCCCGCATCGTGAGGTACATCTGATGGGCCGTGACAAGGGAGGCTACCATCTGCACATGCGCAACGGTTTCAATAATGATGACGAGTCGGTGGTTGCGGACACGATCATCCTGGCAACCGGCTATCACTACCAATTGCCGGCGTGTCTCGGTGCGATTGTCGACCGGCTCGATCTCGACGAAGAGGGTTTTCCGCGATTGCGGGAGGATTACACCGTCGCCTGGGATGGCCCTGAACAACATCGTATCTATCTGCAAAACGCCGGCCGTAACAGCCACGGTGTGGCCGACGCCCAACTCAGCCTGGCGGCCTGGCGATCGGCAATGATCATCAATAGTCTCCTGGAATGCACGGTTTACGACGTTGACCCTTGTCCAACGGCATTGAAATGGGTAAGGAATACTCATGATCAAATCGAAAGAAATGCAAACACTTTAGAGGCGGAGAAGATTTATCGGGTGGGGTAAGATTGCAGTTTGACATTTCAAATGATAATCATTATTATTTGCAGCAACATAAACAATAATTAAATAGCGACATCATTTAGCGTTCATTCATGAATCCGAGCATATTGAAACAAACCTTGCCCGATGGGCGGCATGTAGACTTAAAACTCGCCGAGGCCGAGTTGTTCATCACCGTTGATGAGCAGCATAGCGCTCTATTTCAACTCACTTCGAATCTGGAGAGCCCGGCGGCGCTACAGCTAATAGAGATTGTCGGGGTTGATCGCGATTCCGGCGTTCCCGTGTTGGTTGCGGCGCTACATGCCTTGTTCGACAGTCAGCCGCAATTATTGGAAATCGAACTGTCGCTTGCCGGGCACGGCGAGTTGATTGCAGCGCTGGTCGCAAGCGGTGCCGCGACCCGGTCCGGCGAGTTAAGCGAATCGGTTGTCAGCCGCCGCGGCATGCTGCGCCAGACGGTTGAGCTCTACCTGTCTCAATCTAGCGCCTGTGCGTTTCCGTTGCACTACACGGTCACTGACGGTAAACGTCATCCGTTGCGTGCGCCGGTTGTAGTTGGCGAGGTTTACCGACGCTATTTACCGGAACAGGGCTTGTCACTGTCCTTCCGTACCGTAGACCCCGAGGCGGATTTGGACACTTTCCACGCCTGGCACAACAATCCTCGGGTTTCCGCATTCTGGGAATTGGAAGGCAGCAAGGACATGCACCGCGAATATTTGCAAAAAGTCACCGCCGATGCCCATATGCACCCGGTTTTTGGTTGTTTCGACGGCGAGCCGTTCGGTTATTTCGAGATTTATTGGGCCAAGGAAGATCGCATCGCGCCGTATTACGAGGTCGACGATTACGATCGCGGCGTGCACATGCTGGTTGGGGAAGAGCGTTGGCGCGGGCCGCAGCGGGTGGCCGCCTGGTTGCCGTCTTTGGCGCACTTCATGTTTCTGGATGACCCGCGCACCCGTAACGTCGTCGCCGAACCGCGCGCCGATAATGCCAAAATGATTGGCTACATGCAGCAGGCCGGATTTTGCAAACCCAAGGAATTCGATTTTCCGCACAAGCGTGCCGCTCTGATGACGCTGTCGCGGGAAGCTTTTTTCGATCAATTTTGCGTTTAAGGAGTGAGTCATGAGTATCGATAGCGAAGACACCGTGTTTCAAGTGGTGGTCAACCACGAAGAGCAATACTCGATCTGGCCCGATTACAAGCCGGTTCCCAACGGCTGGCGCACGGTCGGCAAATCCGGTGTCAAAAAAGACTGCCTGGAATACATCGAGCAAGTCTGGACTGACATGCGGCCATTGAGTTTGCGCCAGTTCATGGATAGCCAGACCCAATAACGACGATGCGCTTGTTTTGTTTTCCTTATGCTGGCGCCAGTGCCATGGTCTATCAGCGCTGGCGGCGGAAAGTGCCGAATTGGCTGCACATCAAGCCGGTGGAGCTATCAGGGCGCGGAATTAAAATGTTAGAGCCTTTGGCTGCCGATTGGGAGATATTGACCGCAACGTTAATTCGGGAGATAGCCGGCGATCTTCGCCAGCCTTACGCGTTATTCGGGCATAGTTTGGGTGCGCTGATTGCGTTCGAAGTGGCTCACGGCTTGCACAGGCGAGGATTGCCGCTGCCGGCCGCGTTGATAGTCTCCGGCACCCATGCACCCAGTCGCCGCGATAATCAACGTTTCGAACAATTGGATAGCGATGCGCAATTGCTGGCGGAAATGCAGCGATTGAACGGCACCGAGGCGGCGATATTGGCGAACCGGGAATTGATGGACTTGATCCTGCCGGTGTTGCGAGCGGATTTCAAATTATGCGCCCGATACCGGCGTCAAGTTCGGCCGCTGTTGCCGATGCCTCTGCATGTTTTCGCCGGCAGCGACGATGAAACCAGCGACGAAACGCTCAGGGCTTGGCAAATGGAAACCACGGCTGATTTTTCATTGCACTATTTCAACGGCGATCATTTTTTTATTCAAAGCCAGGAACAGGCGGTGTTGGCAAGTTTGTGTCGCCATTTACAGCCGTATTTCGGTGCAGCCCAGCGCTATGCCGGCCTTTATGCAAACGGGTTTCCGGGTGTTTGTCTTGGGGAAGCGACGATAGGGACATCGTAGCATACCTCCAAATTTGCCTTCTTTCTCAGGACAAACACCCGGAAGCCCGGTTTTCAAAACGCTTATGCCGATGAATACAGACACTTTACGAATAGAAAATCTAATGCCGAACAGCGAGTTGCCGTTACTGGTTCGGCCTTTAAGCCATGGCATGCGTTTAGCCGATGCCGCCGAACAGTTGCGCCAGCTGGTGGATAGCCGGCTATTGCAATGCGGGGGCTTCGTGTTTCGCGATTTTATTGTCGAATCAGCGACTGAGTTTAAGGCTTTTGCCGCCAGTTTCGGCCATCCGCTACTGAGCTACGAATTCGGCTCTACGCCGCGTACCAAAGTCGAAGACGGTGTTTATACCTCCACCGAATACCCGCCGCACCAATCCATTCCTCTGCATAATGAACAAGCCTATACCCGGGAGTGGCCGATGAAGATCTGGTTTTATAGCGCATTGGTAGCTCAGCGGGGTGGTGAAACGCCGATTGCCGACAGCCGGGCAATTTACCGCCGCATCGATCCGCGCATCCGCCAGCGCTTCAGCGAAAAAGGCCTGATGTACGTGCGCAATTTCGGCAATGGTTTGGATGTGCCTTGGACGCAAGTATTTAATAGCAAAGATATCGTTGTCGTCGAGCAATATTGCCGCACCCATGGCATCGTCTGCGAATGGAAGGACGATGGCGAACTGCGCACCCGGCAAACTTGCCAAGCGGTTGCCCAACATCCGGTCACCCAGGATTGGGTCTGGTTCAATCAAGCCCATCTGTTCCATGTTTCCAATCTGGAGCCGGAAGTACGCGAAACGCTGCTGGAGATACTCGATCACGAGGACCTGCCGCGCAACGTGTATTACGGCGACGGATCTGAAATTGAAGACGTCATACTTGACGAAATTCGCGGCGTGCTCGATGAACTGACCATCAGTTTTTCCTGGCAAACCGGCGACGTGATGATGCTGGATAACATGCTGGCCGCCCATGCCCGCTCGCCATTCAAAGGCTCGCGCAAGGTGGTGGTGGCGATGGCCGAGCCTTACTCCCAGCTGCATTCCCAAAATTCAACCCTATAAGTCTCAATCATGACTTTCTATCCCGCTCAGGCTAAAAACTTTGTCGAATTGCTGATGCAACGTGCCGCCCTGCATCCCCAGCGGATGGCATTGCATTGTTTGGGGGATGCTGCATCCGAGAACGGCAGCTATAGTTTTGCCGAACTGGATCAGCGTGCCAGGGCAGTGGCTGTCGGCTTGCGTCAAACAGTTGAGACGGGCGATAGAGTCTTGATCCTGTTGCACAGCGGTATCGATTACGTCGCGGCTTTTTTCGGTTGCCTGTATGCAGGCGCGATCGCGGTGCCGGCTTTTCCACCCGAGTCAGCGGCCAAACAGCATGTAAACCGCATTGTCTCGATAGTGGACGATGCCCAGCCTAAAGCCATCCTCAGCCATAGGGCTTTGCTCGACACCATCAACAAGGGCTTGGCCGCCTTGCCCGTCAAGCATGCGCCGCAAATTCTAGCGATCGATAGCATAAAGCCTCTGTTGGCCGGCGAATGGCGGATGCCGGACATATCTCAGGATGCCATTGCCTTTTTGCAATACACCTCCGGATCCACCGCCAGCCCTAAAGGCGTGATCGTCGGCCACGACAATTTGTTGGCCAATCAACGGGCTATCAAACAAGGCTTTGCCATTGGCGACGATGATGTCTTTGTTAGCTGGTTGCCGCTTTACCATGACATGGGTTTGGTCGGCAGTTTGCTGCAACCTTTATACAGCGGCATACCGCTGGTGCTGATGTCGCCGCGCTATTTTCTGGAACGGCCGGTGCGTTGGCTGGAAGCGGTCTCCCGTTTTGGCGGCACCATAAGCGGTGGGCCGGATTTTGCGTTCCGCTTGTGCAACGAACGGATTAGCGAAGCACAATTGCAAGGTCTGCGCCTGGATAGCTGGCGGCTGGCATTCTGCGGCGCCGAACCGATTCGTTACGATACCCTGACCACCTTTGCCGATAAATTCGGCGCGATAGGTTTGCCGCCGACCGCGCCTTATCCTTGTTACGGGTTGGCAGAAGCCACGTTACTGGTCAGTGGTGGCCGACCCGAGCAGGCGGCTCGGGCACTGAGCTGCGACCCGCAAGCCTTGGCCGAACATCGTATGCAAACCGCTGCCGATGGTGTGGCGCTGGTCGATTGCGGTCAAGTACAGCCGGAGCATGAAGCGACCATCGTCGATCCCGCCACCGATGAGCCTTGCGCCGACGGTCGAATCGGCGAAATTTGGTTTGCCGGGCCTAGTGTCACCCACGGCTATTGGCAAAATCCCGAAGCCAGTGCGGAAACCTTTGTGGCGGCCGACGGCAAAACCTGGCTACGCACCGGCGATTTAGGTTTTTTCGATCAAGGCAGCCTGTTTATCACCGGCCGCAGCAAGGACTTGATCCTGATCCGTGGTCAAAATATTTATCCGCAGGACATAGAGCAGACCCTGGAAAATCAGATCGAGTTATTGCGTAAAGGCCGGGTGGCCGCGTTCGCAGTTAGCATCGACGGCCGGGAAGGCATCGGCATCGCCGCCGAAATCGGCCGTAGCACTCAGAAACTGGTCCCAGCGGAAAATCTGTTTGATGCGATCAACGAAGCGGTTGCCCAGAGCTGTCAGGAACCGGCCGCGCTGATTTTGCTGCTCAATCCCGGCGCCTTGCCTAAAACCAGCAGCGGTAAGCTGCAACGCAATGCCTGCCGTCAAGGCTGGCAAGACGGTAGCTTGGATTGTTACGCGGTTCAGCACGGCGGGCGTCGCGAGTCAGTCGGTACCGAAAGAGCTGAATTGAATGAGTTTGAGCAGCAAATCGCGGCCATTTGGTGCGAGGTGTTGGGAATCAAGGCAGTGATGCCGCAACAAAGCTTTTTTGCTGTGGGTGGGCAATCGATTACCGCTGTGCAAACCATCGCCAAAATTCGCGAACGACTGGGTGTCGAGGTCGAGCCTCGGTTGTTTTTCGAAGTACCGAGTTTGCGCGAATTTGCCGCAGCCGTCGCAATGCTGAACGCTGCTAATAATCGCGATGCACTGCCCGTGATCGACAGACGGACCGAAACCGACGATTTGTTGCTCTCGTTTGGCCAGGAAAGTTTGTGGTTTCTGTCTCAGCTCGACCCCGCCAGCACGGCCTACCACATTGCCGGCGGGGTGAGGATCGTCGGCGCGCTGGACCGTGGCGCGCTGCAACAGGCTTTCGACACACTGGCGGCCCGCCATGACGCCCTGCGCAGCGTATTCTACGCC
>NZ_JANIBK010000105.1 GCF_024505165.1 Methylomonas rivi | reverse complement strand
GGTGGCGGGGTCTTCGCTCGGCGCCACGTAGTCCAACCGGCCTTGGTGCGGAAAGCCGGTTTCGTCCGCCACCGCCAACTGCGCCGGCGTGCCTTTCAGATCGGCGGAACCGTTATTCAGCCGCTGGCTTTGGCGGCGGTATTTCAATACCGATTGTTCGTCGGCGTCGACGTAAACATATACCGGGTCGGTCGAGACGATGGTTGTCAGCAAGGTTGCCTCGCCGCCGGCATTGACGAGGTTGCCGGCGGTAACCCGTTCGCGGCCGATGCGCCCGGCGATAGGCGCTCTGATCTCGGTATAGTCCAGATTCAGTTTCGCCGTATACACGTTGGCTTCCGCCGAATTTACGGCGGCATCCGCTTCGCGCAAACCTTTATTGCGGGCGTCGTATTCTTCCGTGGAAATCGCTTTGGCGCGCAACAGGTTTTCCGCCCGCGCCAGATCGTTCTTGGCCAGGTCGCGCTTGGTTTTGGCGCGCTCCAACTCGGCTACGGCATAGTTCAGCTGGGCTTTAAACGGTCTGGGGTCGATCTGAAACAACAAATCGCCTTTGCCGACCTTGGCGCCGGCGGTGAAGTTGACTTTGTCCAGATAACCACTGACGCGGGCGCGCACATCCACCGCGTTCACCGCCTCGACACGGCCGGTGTATTCGTCCCATTCGGTGGTTTGCCGTTGCAAGGGTTGGGCGATTTTCACTTTGGGCGGCAGTGCCGAAACCGTTGCCGATTCCGAAGGCGAGTCGCAACCCGTCAATGCCAGCGCCAGTGCCAGCGTAATCGTCAGCCGGCGCAAAGCCAGCCCGGCCGCCGGTGCCTCGAGATTCGGGCGCTGTCCGGGCGGAATCGGGGCCGGTAAACAGGTATTTTCTTCCATAATCGATGCCTCAAGAATCGCAAAGTAATAAACGGTAATATCAATTACCGTTTAGTCTAGGGTATCATTTTGCGTTGAGTCAATTTATTTTTGCGTGATAGATCATGATCAAGTGCGGGCGGCCCTGTAAGGGCGAAGAACTGTTAAGCCGGGATAGAGTTTTGGATTCGGCCTTGCAGTTGTTTCTCGAACACGGCTACGGCAAGCTCAGCATGGAAACCATAGCCCGCGATGCCCGCGTGTCGTTGCGCACCATCTACCGCCATTTCGACGGCAAGGCCGGCTTGTTCGGCGCCTTAATCAAGCGGTGTACCGACCAGTTCATCGGCAGCCTGTCGGACGAGTGTCCGTTGGAAGAGGCCTTGATCGCTTTCGGCCGGCAGTTTTTGTTTCGGGTTACCCGGCCGAACGTTTTGAGAATGCGGGCGATATTGATCGGCGAAGCGCGGCAATTCCCGGATCTGGCTACCCAGTTTTACGAACAAGGCCCCAGCCGAACCCTGGGCCAGCTCGCCCGTTTTTTTGCGCGGCATCAACAGGCGGGACGGATTCGCACTATCGATCCCGATTTTTTGGCCGACCAATTTATCAGCGTCTTGCGCGGGGAACGTTTGCAGAGATTGCAGTTGGGCCTGGAAGCGCCGCCGGATGAAGAAGACATCGCGGTGTGGGTTACCCAAACCACCCGCTTGTTTTTAGAAGGGTGCATGGTCCGGTAATGCCTAAAAAGCCGGTTTAGGCTAATGCCGGTATAGGGGAGGCGGATATGCCGCCCGTAAAGGGTTAACTTCCGGCTCAAAAAATCGGTACGACCAAAACAAACACAAAAGCGATGATTGTCCAAAACACAAGCTTGGTTTTTAGCGGGGTATTGCGCCAAACCGTCGTTAATTCGTCTTTGAGCGCCCGTTTAGCGTCCGCCGCCGCGCGTATGCGTTTAACGGCGCCTTTAACCGTGCTGCGTTCCAGTCTTTCCTGTTCTTCATACAGAATTGCATCGAGCGGCGAGTAAAACACATCGCAGGCGGGGCATTTATAGGCCTCGCCTTGCCGGGGTTGGCCGCATTGGGGGCAGTTTTTCATGCCGGCTCCTTAATCATGGGCGGCCAACGCTCGCGCGTTAAGGCCGCCGATAAAGCGTTGGAAAAAAGCTTGAGTTAAGCGGCGATGCCGTTGTGCCTCAACAGGGCATCGATATTCGGTTCCCGGCCGCGGAAGTTTTTGAACAGCGTCATGGCTTGATCGCTGCCGCCTTGCTCGAGAATATTGTGCAAAAACGACTCGCCGGTGGCGCGGTCGAAAATGCCTTTTTCTTCAAATAAAGAAAAGGCATCGGCCGACAAGACTTCCGCCCATTTATAGCTGTAGTAGCCGGCCGCGTAGCCGCCGGCGAAAATGTGCGAGAAGCTGTGGGCGAAACGGTTGAACGGCGGGACTTTGACGACGGCGACTTGGTCCCTGACTTGTTGCAGGATTTGATAAATCCGCCCGCCCTTGGCGGGGTCGTAGTTTTGGTGGATTTTGAAATCGAACAAACTGAATTCCAGCTGCCGCACCATCAGCATGCCGGCCTGGAAGTTTTTTGCCGCCAGCATTTTGTCGAACAAGCTTTCGGGCAAGCTGGCGCCGGTTTGATAGTGGCCGGAGATCAGGTCGAGCGCCGGCTTTTCCCAGCACCAGTTTTCCATGAACTGGCTGGGCAGTTCCACGGCGTCCCATTCCACGCCGTTAATGCCGGAAACGCCCAGGTGATCGATTTGGGTCAGCATGTGGTGCAGGCCGTGACCGAATTCGTGGAACAGGGTTTGCACTTCGTCGTGGGTCAGCAAGGCCGGATCGCTGCCGGTCGGCGGGGTGAAATTGCAAGTCAGATAGGCAATCGGGGTTTGCAGGCCGGTGCTGGTTTTCCTGCGGCAGACGCAATCGTCCATCCAGGCGCCGCCGCGTTTTTTGGCGCGGGCGTATAAATCCAGGTAGAAACGGCCGCGCAATTGGCCGCTATTGTCCATAATCTGATAAAAACGCACATCGGGGTGCCAGGTGTCGAAGTCTTTGATTTCGCTGATTTGCAAACCGTAGAGTTTTTCCACGATGGCGAACAGGCCGGGAATTACCCGGGTGGCGGGGAAGTAGGTTTTCACTTCTTCCTGGGACAGTTGATAAAAATGTTGGCGCATTTTTTCCGAGTAATAACCGATGTCCCAGGCTTGCAGGTCGTGCAGGCCGTGTTCCGAGGCGGCGAAGTCCTGCAATTCGGTCAGGTCGCGGCGGGCCTGGCGCCAGGATTTGTCGGCCAGATCTTCCAGAAATTTCACCACGTCGCCGGTGGACTCGGCCATTTTGGTGGCTAGCGAATATTCGGCGTAATTGTTGAAACCCAGCAATTGGGCTTTTTCGTGGCGCAGGGCCAGGAGCTGTTCCATGATGCCGGAGTTGTCCCATTGGCCGGCATGCGGGCCTTGATCGGAAGCGCGGGTGCAGAAGGCTTCGTAATGTTCGCGGCGCAATTCGCGGTTGTCGGCGTAAGTCATCACGGCCAGATAGGATGGAAATTGCAGGTTGATCAGCCAACCGTCCTTGCCCTCGGCTTCGGCGGCTTGTCTGGCCTGCGCCAGTGCCGATTCGGGCAGGCCGGCCAAGTCGTCGATATGGCTGATTTGCTTGTGCCAGGCATTGGTGGCGTCGAGCAGATGTTCTTCGTATTGGCTGGCCAGCTTGGATAGTTGTTGGTTGATGTCTTTGTAGCGGGCTTGTTTGTCGGCCGGCAAATCGACGCCGGATAAATGAAAATCGCGCAAGGCGTTGTTGACTATTTTTTGTTGGGCGCGATCGAGGCCGACAAAATCCGCGCTGTCGCGGATGGCGCAATAGGCCTCGTAGAGCGCGCGGTTTTGGCCGACCTCGGTGGAATATTCGCTGAGCTTGCCCAGGCAGGCGTTGTAAGCGTCGCGCATGGCGTCGCTATTGACCACGGAATTCATATGGCTGACGGGCGACCAGGCTTTGTTCAGACGGTCTTCGGCGTCGTCGATGGGCGCGATCAAATTGTCCCAGAGGTAAGGGCCGCCGGTTTGCAATTGAGTGGCTATGGTTTGCCGGGCTTCGCCAAGCAATTGATCGATTGCGGGCTCCACATGTTCGGGCAGGATTTTGGAAAATTGCGGCAGTTCGGTGGTTTCTAGTAAAGGATTGCTCATGGCGGTTGGCGGCGTATTGTGCTGATAAATGTTGATATAAGTTATGCCTAGTGTACCGGACGGTTTGGCCGCGGTCGGTTAGCTCAGGTCGGCTTCCGGTGAAATGGCTAGGATTTTAGTCTTCTTTTTAGGCGTTAAGTTCTGAAAAAACTCAGGGCTTCGGCGATTTGTTGTTTAGCTTCGTGCAGGGCCTGCAGCGACATGTCCGGCGTCAAGGCGCGATCGCCGAGTTTGGCGAAGGCCGGTAAGGTATTCAGCGGCGGCAGCTTTTGGGCCTGCCGGTTGCCGAGTTGGGCGTGAAAACGGGCCAACAAGACGATGTCGCTCATTTGCAGCGCGGGGTCGCCGTTGTAGTACCAATTACCGGATTGGCTGGGAATTTTTAACAAACTTTCGGGAAAATGCCATTTTTTTAAAATGAATTCGCCCACCACGTCCTGCAATGCCTCGATGGTTTTATCCAGTTCCTGTTCCGTATAGGCGATATTGTTAACGCTTTCGGCGAACGTGATGATGGGCAGCGCGCCGATATTGTGCGTGAGCCCGGCCAGCAAGGCTTCGTCGGGATTGATTTTTTTCGCCATGCCTGCCAGCGTGTAGCTGAGGCTGGCGATTTGTATGCTTTGCCGCCAAAGTTGTTGCACGCGGTTGTTGAGCAGTTTGTTATTGCTGCGGAACAGGTTGTGCATGCTGATGCTGGTGACCAAGTTTTGCGTGGCTTTCAGGCCCAGGCGGTTTATTGCGTCGTGGCATTTGGAAATGGGATTGACGGTACGGTACAGCGGGCTGTTGGCGACTTGAATCAGCTTGGAGGCGATAACGGGGTCGAGGTTGATGATTTTTACCGCATCGGCAATGCTGATGTCTTTTTGCAAGGCGCTGCGCAATCTGAACGCCACATCGGGCAGGCTGGGCAAGCGCAGTTCGTCGCGCCGAAAGGCCGCGCAAAACGCGTTGTAAAAATCGCTGTCGGCTAGTTCCGGCGGGACGGCCGCGGCATTGGCCAGCGGATTATGGCTAAGCGCGGCATTGCTGCTGTGCTGTAAGGCCGAGAGCGGTAAATAGGCTATCTGCGTCGCGGATTTGGCGATTGCGGTGAAGTGGTGGTCGGCGTGCGACGATAAGGGGTGGTAGGCGGTGAAGGTATCTTCGTCGACGGTATAGCCGCTGCCGTTTGCCGCCTCCAGAAAGACACGGCCGGAGTATAGATAAATCAAGGCATCCGCGTTTTCGCCGCGGTTAAAGATGATTTGGCCGGGCGTGAAATGCTCTATGGAAACATTAAGGGCTTGTAATGCCTCGGGGGAGAGTTTGCCGACGGGCACCAGTTTTTGCAGGAACGCCAGCGGCAAGGCCGTTTTAGCACCCGGCGCGGATTTTGGGTTGGCTTCGGGTTGTTCGGCGTTTTTTTTTAGAAATTTCCAAAACATAGGGTTAGCGGCTGAAAATGGCTAAGGCTTCATGAATTTTGTTTTTGGCATCATGAAGGATAGCCAGAGTGTTTTCGGGCGACAAGGCCATGCCTTTGAGTTTGCTGGCGGCGGGAATGGCGGCGATCGAGGGTAGTTCGTTAGTCGCTTTTTTGCCGATCAAGGCGTGCAATCTCGATAACACCACAATATCGGTCAGAGAGAGCACGTCGCCGAGATTCTGATACCAGTTGCGGGAGTTTAAGGCGACATCGATAAATTCCTCGGAAAACTGCCATTCGTTGAGGACGGTGGCGCTCACCGGGCCGACGACAACAGGTAGGGCCTGTTTGATTTCGGCTTCGTTAATGAATTCTTCCGGCAGATTGGCGACGAAATTCAGAAACGGAATGCTGCCGATGTCGCAAACCAGGCCGGCCAATAAGGCGTCTTCCGGTTTGGCTTGCTGGCTGGAGGCGGCCAGCACGTGGCACAGCGCGGAAAGATACAGGCTTTGTTTCCAGAGTTTTTCCAGTCTGTCTTTGACTAAAGAGGATTTGCTTTTAAAAATCTGCTTGAGACTAAGGGCGACGACCAGATTGCGGGTGGCGTTGAGGCCGATGCGGTTGACGGCTTCCAGACAGTTTTTGGCGGGAACCAGCGTCAGGTACAACGGACAGTTGGCCACCTCGATCAGCTTCGCGGAGATAACGGGGTCCAGTTGAATGATGTTGACCGCGACGTCCAGATTGACATCTTTTTGAATGGCATTGCGCAACTTGATGGCGACTTCCGGCAAGGATGGAATTTCCAGCTCATGATTTTGGTAATGGTCGGCGAACAATGCCAGCAGCCGGTTGTCGCGCTGGTTTTCGGGTATCGGCAGGGCCTTATGCTGGAAACGGTTGCGGGAGGACATGATTTTTAACGACACCCGCAGGATGCCGATGTCGGATTGGGCGACGGCGGTTGTGGTGTGTTTGCTGCCGCTGCAAATCGGGAATTTGGCTTGGGCGCTGCCTTCTTCGATGGTATAGCTGCGCCCGTTGGGGTCGGTAAACTGTATGCTGCCGAAGATCAGATAAATCGCGCAATCGGCGGGGCTGTCGATGGTGAATAACGTGGTGCCGCTGTCGATTAATTCGACATGGTTTTCCGATGCGAAGCTTTGGCGGATCTCTTCGCTGAGGTTTCTGATGGGAAAAAGCTGTTCGAGAATTTCGGGCGAGACTTTTTGGCCGAAGCGGGGCAACTTGGCCGCGGGGCTCAGTTTGTCGAAAAAAGCTTTTATTGAGGCCATATCGTTCCGGGAACTAGCGCGTGAATTTTGGTTTGAAGCATAGTCGATTTTGTCCGCACTACAGCCGTGGGTCAACAGTTAGCCGGATAAATTTAAGGCTTTCCGCTCACGGTTGAGTAAATCGATGACCGGGGCGGTATCGGGACGAATGCCCCGCCAAAGGGCAAAAGCTTCCGCGGCTTGTTCCACCAGCATGCCCAGCCCGTCGAGACTTTGCCTTGCTTGCCGGGCAAGACCCCATTGGACGAAGGCCGTAGGCCGGTTGCCGTAGGCCAGATCGTAACAACAGCCGTTTTCCGCTAATAAATCGCCGGGTAGCGGCGGCAGTTCGCCGCTGAGGCTGGCGGAGGTGGCGTTGATAATCAAATCGAATTGCCGCGAAGCCAGTCCGGCGTAGTCGCTGCAAGAAAGGTCCGGGTCGGCGAATTCGGCCACTATCGTTTCCGCTTTATCGAGCGTGCGGTTGGCGATGGCGATACAGGCGGGGCGATGTTCCAGCAATGGGCCCAAGATACCGCGGGTAGCTCCGCCCGCGCCCAGGATTAATATGCGGCTGTTCGGTAATGTAATATTGTGGTTGAGCGTCAAGTCGTTTACCAAACCGATGCCGTCGGTGTTGTCGCCCAGTATGCCGCCGTCCGTTTGCCTGGCCAGAGTGTTGACGGCCTTGCTTTTCCGTGCCCGCTCGCTGAGCCGGCCGGCGTATTGCCAGGCCAGTTCCTTTAACGGTACCGTGCAATTTAAGCCTTTGCCGCCGTTGGCGAAGAAGGCGTCCGCGGCTGCCTGGAAAGCTTCCGCCGTTACATCTTGCGCCGTATAGTGGATTGGCTGCCGGGTTTGCTCGGCAAACAAGCCGTGAATGCGGGGCGATTTGCTATGGCTGATGGGATGCCCGAAAACGGCGTAGCGGTCAGTTGTCGTTATTGCCACGGTATTTGATGACCCATTTGTTCCAAAGAAATGTACCGATCACCACGGCGGCGCCCAGGCCGCCGCAGGTCCATATGAAGGCTTCGACATAGGCGATGATTATGGCGCTGCTCGCCAGATAGAAACCTATCAGGGTGAATTGCCAGCCGATACGCTTACCGTCCAGTATGGTTGCCATGGCCAGCAATAGCAAGATGACCAAGCTCGCGCCGGTTTCGGTGAGTTGTCCCGATTTTTGTACCAAAAAAGCGGCGGCAACGATCAAGAATGTCAGCAGCCAATGCGAGGCTTGTTCTTTAACGATGTCGCCGAATTCTATCTCGCCGCGTTTCGATTGCAGCCAGGAGACGAAAATCGATAACATGCCGAACACGATGACCATGAACAGCCAGTAACCGTAGCCGTCGTGCCGGGAAAAGTCCGTAATCGCCATGCCTAACAGCGAAAGCAGCAGCATCGCTATAAATATGGCCTGCTCCAGGCCGAAATGGCGCGGGTGAACGAGTTCTTCCAGTTTTTCCTGCTCTTCAAGCTCTTGCGTGCTCATGATCCCCGCCCGGGTTAATTGTTTACGATTTTAGCCATTGCGCCGCATTTTTGGCGTAGTAAGTCAGGACGGCGTCGCAACCGGCGCGCTTGAAGGCCAGCAAGGATTCCAGCACGGTTTGCCGTTCATCCAGCCAGCCGTTTTGCGCGGCAGCCTTGAGCATGGCGTATTCGCCGCTGACCTGGTAAGCGAAGGTCGGTACGCCGAATTCGCTTTTGGCGCGGCGGATGATGTCCAGATAGGGCATGCCGGGTTTGACCATGATCATGTCCGCGCCTTCTTGCAAGTCCAGGGCGATTTCTCGCATCGCTTCGTCGGAATTGGCCGGATCCATTTGATAGCTGTATTTATTGCCGCCGCCCAGATTGCCGGCGGAGCCGACGGCGTCGCGGAACGGTCCGTAGAAACTGGAGGCGTATTTGGCCGAATAGGCCAGAATGCGCGTGTTGACGTGGCCGTTGGTTTCCAGGGTTTGTCTGATGGCGCCGATTCTGCCGTCCATCATGTCGGAAGGGGCGACGATGTCGGCGCCGGCTTCGGCGTGCGATAAAGCCTGTTTGCACAGCACTTCCACCGTTTCATCGTTGACGACGTAGCCTTGCCGGTCGATCAAGCCGTCTTGGCCATGCGAAGTGAAGGGATCCAGCGCGACATCGGTAATGACGCCCAGTTCCGGAAAGGCGGCTTTTAAGGCTCGGACGCTGCGTTGCGCCAAACCCTCCGGGTTGAAGGCTTCGCCGGCATCCAGGGATTTTTGCGCGGCGTCCACCACCGGAAACAAGGCAATGGCGGGGATGCCGAGGGTCAGCAAGGATTCGGCTTCTTTAAGCAATAAGTCCAGGGATAGTCGGTTTACCCCCGGCATCGAGGCAACGGTTTCCTGGCGATTATGGCCTTCAATGACGAATAAAGGGCAAATCAAATCATCGGCGGACAGACGGTTTTCTTGCATCAATCGGCGGGAAAACGCCTGATAGCGCATTCTGCGCATGCGAGTGGCTGGGAAAAAGTCTTTAGGGTGTGACATCTTTTCCATAGTAAAATAGTCGGGTGTGTAGGGCCTGATGAGGTTGGCCAACCCCGTTGGGCCGGTAAATTTCAAAAAATATTATTGTAACAGTGTATCGATCTTGAGCGGTTGATTTCGGCCGGCGATACGTTATATGAGGTGGTTGTAACAATCATGAAACAGTATTTGAACGTTTTATTTATTTTACTTTTTGGGTTTTTGGCTAATGCCGGGGTACCGACGCAGGCTGTCGCGGCGGATTTGCTGGAACCGCAAAAAGTTATTGAGGATGCCTCCAGTCAATTGAAAGTGCGGATGCAGGATCCCGGTTTCACCAAGGATTTTCGTAAAATTACCGAGTTTGTGCATTCGGTGATTTATCCGCGGGCGGATTTCGATCTGATTTCATCGTTAGTCTTGGGTAAGATGTGGAAAGAGGCGTCGGCGTCTGAAAAAGAGGCGTTTAAAAAAGAATTCCAGACCTTGCTGATAAGGACTTACTCTAGGGCATTTGTCGAATTCAAGGAATGGTCGGTGAGGTTTTTGCCGATCAATGCCGACGAGGATGAGCGCAAGGTGATGGTCAAAACCGAAATTTTGCAGCCCGGTTTACAGCCGATTGCGGTGAATTACCGCATGCTGTTTAACAAGGGCGAATGGAAGGTTTACGATATTTTGATTGAAGGCGTGAGTCTGGTGACCAATTACCGGACCAGTTTTAAAAATGAAGTCGAACGTACCGGTTCCTTGCAGGAAGTCATCAATCAATTGGCGAAGCGCAATACCGAAGCGCTTTCATCTCAAAATCATTCTTAAGCCGCTTTTATTCCCCGAAGGCAAACTTCGGGGAATAGTCCCCTATGCATTTCAATAAAGATTCTCTCTACGCCAATCCGCTTGGCGAAATAGCGACATTTAAATTCGACGAGTCGGTGGTGAATGTTTTTCCGGACATGATCCAGCGCTCAGTACCCGGATACGGCGCCATCATTTCGGCCATCGGCTTATTGGCGGGCCGGTTTAGCCGGTCGCATAGTCATTGTTACGACTTAGGTTGTTCTCTAGGGGCGGCGGCGTTGGCGATGCGCGAGCGGATTGCCGCGGCCGATTGCCGGATAGTGGCGGTTGATAGCTCGGAGGCAATGGTCGAGCGTTTTAAGCGCAACCTGGTTGCCGACGGGTCCAAGCCGAGTATCGATATTCAATGCGCCGATATCCGGGAGGTTGGCATCGAGCGGGCGTCCGTGGTAGTGCTCAATTTTACGCTGCAGTTTATTCCTTTGGCCGATAGGGCGGCTTTATTGGAAAAGATCTATCGAGGCATGCTGCCGGGCGGGGTTTTAATTTTATCCGAAAAACTGGGGTTTGAAGATGCCCGGCAACAGGCCTTGCATGTGGATATGCATCATCATTTCAAGAAAATGCAGGGCTACAGCGAGTTGGAAATCAGCCAAAAACGGTTGGCCTTGGAAGACGTGTTGCTGGCCGAATCGTTTACAACCCATAGGCACCGGCTGATGGCCGCCGGATTCGATAGCGTGGAAATTTGGTTCCAGTATTTTAATTTTGCCTCCATGATCGCACTGAAATGATCGATTACAGTCCCTTATACCGGGTGCTGGAGTCTTTAGGCGCCGACAGCTGGGCGCGGCAGCTGTCCGGGCAGTTGGCGGGAACGTTCGATGAGCGAACGCACGGCGATTTACTTAAATGGCGGGCGGCGATTGATGAGTTGCCGAGCGTCAAGCCGAGTAGCGTGGATTTGCGCGATGCGGTTTCTATCGGTAATGCCGCCGATTTGTCCGAGCCGGAGTCGCGGCGGCTAATTACGGGCTTGCAAAAGCTGCATCCCTGGCGCAAGGGCCCTTATCGGCTGTTTGGGGTCGATGTCGATACCGAGTGGCGCTCGGATTGGAAATGGGACAGGTTAGCGCCGCATATTGCGCCGTTGCAAAATCGTCTGGTGTTGGATATCGGCTGCGGCAACGGTTATCACTGTTGGCGCATGCTGGGCGCCGGCGCGCGGCTGGTTATCGGTATTGATCCAACCTTGTTGAGCGTGATGCAGTTTCAAGCCTTGCGCAAACTTTATGGAACCGATGTGCCGCTGTATCTGTTGCCTTTGGGCGTTGAGCAGTTGCCCGCGGAAATGAAGTTATTCGATACGGTATTTTCCATGGGGGTTTTGTATCACCGGCGTTCGCCCATCGACCATCTGCTGGAATTGAAGGGGTGTTTGCGGCCCGGGGGGGAGTTGGTGCTTGAGACGCTGGTTGTCGACGGCGGGGCGGATACGCTGCTGTTCCCCGAGTCGCGGTATGCGCAAATGCGCAATGTCTGGTTTTTGCCCAGTTGTGAATTATTGATGGTATGGATGCGCCGCTGCGGCTTCAAAAATATCAGGTTGTGCAATGTCGTCAAGACAACCGTGGATGAGCAGCGCAGTACCGAGTGGATGCGGTTTAATTCCTTGAAGGATTTTCTGGATCCGGATAATGATGCCCTGACTTGCGAAGGGTTGCCGGCGCCCGTGCGGGCAATGCTGGTGGCTAATATAGATTAGACGGATGGGGTGTTGCAAAAAATGCGAATGCGGCTAAGCTAGTTTTCAGGTTGTGCGGATTTCTGTTGCAGAGATATTGCTAAACCTGATCTAACTTTGAGATTTCAATTTGGAGAAAATTATGAAGAATTTATTTTTGATCTTGATTTTGCTGCCGCTGAATGTGTTTGCCGCTCCGGTTAATGTCAACCAGGCGGATGCGGAAACCATTTCCGAATCATTGAATGGTATAGGGCCGAAGAAGGCTCAGGCTATCGTTCAATACAGAACGGAGCATGGAAATTTTGAAAGTTTAAAAGATCTCGAAAATGTTAGCGGGATAGGCGAGAAAACCATTAAAGCTAACGAAAAAGATATTGTTTTCACCGATACGCCGGCCGAGAAGCAGAAGAGCGAGCAAGTTAGCAATAAAGCTAAGTAACATCGCCGGAAATGCCGGGCCGCTGTTCGGCCATGGACAGCGGCCCGCGCTTAATGAAAATCAATACGTCCGGGCATAATATCAAGCCAGCTTAACCGAGTGGGTTGACGCTAAAAAAGCAATGGCCCGAAACAGACGCGGGCATTGACATATATCCTATTTCTATCTTACAGTTATGGACGCATCACGAGTAAGTGACAAGCCTAGCGGATTGCGGCAGTGAGCTAATCGGCTAAATACAAATAATAAAACTTTCGGAGCACATCACATGGCAAGACCATTAATTCAAATGGCGTTGGACTCTTTGGATTTCGACCAAACCGTAGCATTGGCGGATCAAGTAGCGCCTTATGTTGATATTTTTGAAATCGGCACCCCTTGCATCAAATACAACGGTGTTAACCTGGTTAAAGAACTGAGAAACCGTTACCCGGACAAATTGTTGCTGGTCGACCTGAAAACCATGGACGCCGGCGAATACGAAGCAGGCGCTTTCTACGCAGCCGGCGCCGACATTTGCACCGTATTGGGCGTATCCGGCTTGGCGACTATCGCCGGCGTTATCAAAGCGGCTAAAAAATACGCCGCCGAGACCCAAATCGACTTGATCAACGTAGCCGACAAAGCGGAATGCGCAAGAGAATCCGTGAAACTGGGCGCGCAAATCGTCGGCATTCACACCGGTCTGGACGCGCAAGCGGCAGGTCAAACCCCATTCGGCGATTTGAACGACATCGCGCGCCTGGGTCTGGGTGTTCGCATCTCTGTTGCCGGCGGCATCAAACAAGCCACCGTACAACAAGTCGTTGAGGCAGGCGCAAACATCATCGTTGTCGGCGCGGCCATTTACGGCGCGCCTTCTCCAGCGGAAGCTGCTCGCGAAATCCGCGAATTGGTAGACGCAGCGGCGGTATAAGTCATGCATCAAGAGTTAGTAATTAGCAAAATTTCAAGTATTCTTGAAGCCACTCCCGACGGCCATGACAAAGCGCTGGTCGATATGCTGGATCAGGCTAAAAGAATTTTTATTTCCGGTGCCGGACGTTCAAAATTGGTCGGTAACTTTTTTGCCATGCGTCTGATGCACGGCGGCTATGACGTCAGTGTGGTTGGCGAAATCGTTACACCTAGCATCAAAGCCGGTGACTTGCTGATCATTATTTCGGGTTCCGGCGAAACCGAACAATTAATTGCCTTTACTAAAAAAGCCAAGGAAATCGGTGCGAAAATTGTCCTGATTTCCGCAAAAGACGATTCGACCATAGGCGATATGGCTGACATCACGCTGCAAATTGGTAGAGCCGAGCAATACGGTAAAGTCAAGGGTATGCCCATGGGGACTGTGTTTGAACTATCGACCTTGCTTTTCTTGGAAGCGACTATCTCGCATGTGATCCACGACAAAGGGATCGAAGAAGAAGTAATGAGATCCAGACACGCTAACTTGGAATAAAGGCTTAGGGCCTGCGTTCGTTATGAATGCGGGCCTTTTTAGCTTTTGATATCAAGGTGTTACCGAATCCGGCAGTCTAATTGAAGAGTGTGGTTTTGGTTGTCCTTGCCATTCACCGAGCCTCAGCATAACGATGTTTGATCGAGCAAACGTCGAACCTAAAACAAATTATAAGGAGACAAACATGCCTTCGCGCCGAGACTTAGCGAACGCCATCCGCGCACTCAGCATGGACGCCGTACAAAAAGCCAACTCAGGACACCCTGGAGCCCCGATGGGGATGGCTGACATCGCAGAAGTATTGTGGAACGATTTTCTGCAACACAACCCCACGAATCCTAAATGGCCCAACCGCGACCGCTTCGTGCTGTCCAACGGCCACGGCTCCATGCTGATTTATTCGCTGTTGCACCTGGCCGGCTACAATTTG
>NZ_JANIBK010000104.1 GCF_024505165.1 Methylomonas rivi | reverse complement strand
GGCAATGATCGCCGCCACCGCCGCGCCGGCCTGCTCCACGCCGGCAAACGCCGCCAACAGCACCTGGGTTTGCGGCTGCACCGGCAACAGCCGCACGGTAATTTCAACCACCACCCCCAGCAACCCCTCGGAGCCGATGGCCAACGCCAAGACATCGTAGCCCGGCATATCCAACCCGCTGCCGCCAAGAGTCATTAGCTGGCCGTCCAAGGTAACCAATTTGACTTGCAGCACGTTATGTACCGTCAAACCGTATTTCAGACAATGCACCCCGCCGGCATTTTCGGCCACGTTACCGCCTATGCTGCAGGCAATTTGCGAGGAGGGATCCGGTGCGTAATACAAGCCGTAAGGTTTGGCCGCTTCGGAAATTGCCAGATTGCGCACGCCGGGCTGCAATGTCGCGCAACAATTGACCGGGTCGATAGCCAAAATCCGCTTCATTTTGCTCAGACCCAACACGACTCCGCCAGCCACGGGCAGGGCGCCGCCCGAAAGCCCGGTGCCCGCGCCCCTGGCCACCACGGGAACTCTATACTCATTACACAGTTTCAACAGGGCTCGCACCTGCGCCACGGATTCCGGCAACACCACCAATTCCGGCATTTGGCGATAAGCGGACAATGCATCGCAGTCATAGACGCGCAAGGATTCCGGGTCGGCAATCACCTGCCGGCTTCCGAGCAAGGATCGGCATTGCTGAATAAATACGGCGGGTAACGGCATGATAATTCTAAGAAAAGCGCCTATAAATGATGGCTTCCCGGCTAAGCTTAACCCAAACCAGCGTAGCCCGGATGGAAT
Source organism: Methylomonas rivi (assembly GCF_024505165.1). Lineage (GTDB taxonomy): Bacteria > Pseudomonadota > Gammaproteobacteria > Methylococcales > Methylomonadaceae > Methylomonas > Methylomonas rivi. Next base: position 13,334 of record NZ_JANIBK010000104.1, on the reverse strand, counting down.
GAAATGGAATCCGGGGAATGAAGGCTATCAATCCCGGATTGCGCCTCGCTTCATCCAGGCTACGCAAGTGAACCGGTAACAATCAAATTGCCGCGATTGAACCAGATTGGGCGGCACACCGCAACGGGTGACAACAAGACGATCTTGCCTCATCCAACCAAACCATGACTTTTCCGCGGGTCAAATTCCAGCCAATTGCTGGGTCCACCGATAAAGCCCGGCAACCTTCACTCCAACCTCATTTTGAAAACAAGGCATCTAAAAGATGACTTAGCGGCTAAGCTTAACTCAAGGCCGGGATAAGCCGAAAATATTCCGAAACACGAGGTAAAACCCATGCGGTTTGTTTTTGTTTAGCAAAATCCCATCGTGTATCATGGCAGGCTAACGGTTGAGCCCCGAACAGCTTATTTTTGGCCGGCACCGTCTGCCGCGGCCGCAAGACAATGCCCTACCAATGCCGGATAAATCATAACCTTATGAAAATTCTTAATATCTCTTTCAAAAACATCAATTCTCTGGAAGGCGAAGGGCGGGTTTATTTCGATCAGGGGCCGATAGCCGACAGCGGGGTTTTCGCCATTACCGGTCCCAACGGTTCCGGAAAATCCAGTATTCTGGATGTGATCACCCTGGGCCTGTACGGCGAAACATTCCGTTTCGATAAACCGGCCTCCCACGTGATGACCAAACAAACCGACGAATGTTTTGCACAGGTCGAATTCGCGTTGGGCGAGGATAAATACCGTTCGACTTGGCGGGCGAAACGTAGCGATGCCAGCGAAGATGCGATTACGCTACTGCCGAAAATGACACTGACCCGGCTGAACGGCCAGGAATTATTGCTGGCGGAAACCCCCAATCAGGTCCGCCATCGCATTGCCGAGCTGACCGGCATGGATTTTCACAAATTCAGCAAATCCATCGTGTTGCCGCAGGGCGATTTTGCCGCCTTTCTGAATGCGCTGGACAGCGAACGCATGGATATTCTGGAAAAAATCAGCGGCACCAATCTTTATGCCGATTACCGCCGGCAAACCGAAGACAGTTTCAAGCAGGCGCAAACCGGCTTGGCCCAATTACAACAGGACATCGGCAGCCTGCCGCTGCTGCCCCCGGAAGCGCTGGAAGCCGCGGCCCACGACCTGGAGGATTTCAAGGAACAAGTGGCGGAATTCAAGCAGCAGCAAACACAAACCCAACAACAACTGGCCAGCTTACACAGCATTGCCGGCCTGGCGGATAAACAACAAAGACTGCAAGGCCAACAGCAAGGCCTGCTGAAAAAAATCGAGGCCTATCGGCGTGACTTGCAACGCATTGCCGACAGCCAGCCGGTTTTGCAATTTCGCACTGAAATCGCCCTATTGGACAGCAAACAGGCTTTGATCGAGCAAAATCAAGCGACTCTGAACAGTTACCGCCAAGAGCTGGCCATGCTGCAAAACCAGCTGGCCGCGCAAACCTCGCCGCTGACCTTGCCCGTATCGGAAAAATCGCTGAGCGAGCAAAAACAAACCATAGACGCGCTCAAATTATCGCTAAGCGAATTAAAACTGGAACTGCCGCGGCAAAGGGAGCTCGCACAATCCATACAACAACAACTGTCCGCCAACCAGACCGGCTTGGCGGAAATAGACTTATGGTTTCAAGCTCACCAAGCCGATGCAGGCCTATTGGACGACTTTCCCGACGTGGTCCGTTTACGTAAACTCCGGACGGAACGCATCGAGCTAAGCGGCAAGCAAAAATCCCAGGCCGGCTGGTCGAAAAACATCACGTCGGCGCTGAAAAAAAATAAAGCCGCCCTGCGGGCCACCCAAGAGGATTTGAGCGACTTAAAAGCGCGGATCGAAGCCGATCAACAGACTTTGCAGGATATTGCGCTAGGCAAAAGCTTCGAACAATTGCAGGAATTGCAGCAGGAGCAGGAAGCCCGTGTCGCCGATCTGCGGGAACTGGTATCCCTGGCCAGCGCAACCGCCAAGCTCAGCGACCGGGGCTTGCTGAGCTGGCTGGGCATCAAAAAGCGCACGGATGCCGCGCCGAACGTAGAGGAATTGCAGGCCCGGCTGGATGAACTCAACCGGGAAATGGCCCGGGAAGAAAATATCATCAAAGTGCTAGAACAGGCGCTGAGAAACGAAGCCTTAATCAAAAAAATGACCGCCGACCGGGCCAAGTTGATCGATGGCAAACCCTGTTATTTATGCGGTTCTACCACGCATCCCTATGTCGTGAAACCTCCGGTGTTTACCGACGCCAAGGCGGCCCTGGTGGACCAACGCGGCAAAATACAGGCGCTTAAATCGGCCATCGATGTCGCCGGCACTCAGTTGCGAGCCGCGCAAAAATACGGCTCGCAACAGTCGGCCAAACAGCAGCGCCTGCAACAAATGCATTCGCAATGGACCGCGCTGGCCAACCGCCTGAACATTATGCGCGACGGCATGGATATGGATAATTTATCGCTGCAAAAACACTTGCTGGCACAGGAATCCGAAGAGCTGAACAAAGTCGGCAACCTGGTAAAACAGCACGCCCAGTTGCAACGCAATATCGCCAAAATGACGGCCGACATTGCCGGTAAGCAAGCCGCGCAAGAAAAGCTGGCCAAAACGGTGCAGGAGCTGGAAACCCAATGGGCCAACCGTCCGCCCGAGTTCGATGAAATCGAGCAACGCCATGCCGCTTGCGACGCCGAGGAAAAGGCCCTGGCCGAAACGCTGGAAACCCGGCTGAGCAAGCTGGGCGAGAAATTACCGGGCAAGGGCAAGGAAAACGCCTTGTTCGACCGGCTGAACAGCCGGCGCCAGGACTATCAGGTCTACCTATTGCGCCAGGAAGGTCTGCAAAAAGAAATCGCGGCCCTTAGCCAGCAATTGCAAGGCTGCGAACATAAAATCGCCCATTATCAGGCGCAGATCAGCAGTAACACCGAGAGTTTGGGGCAACAAGAACACCTGGGACTGCATATCGCCATCATCGAAAAGCAAAAATTGCTTGTCGACCAGGAGCAGCAATTACGCATCTCGCAGATCGAATACAAAACCGTACTGCAAACCTTGAACGACAGAATGGCCGGTATCACCACGGTGGAGGAAATCCGCGATGCCATGCATTTAATTGCCCGGGAGGCCGAAATACGGCAACAGCTGGATTCGGATAAGGCGAAATTGGCGGAAACCGAACTTCAAATGCAACAACTGGCCGCCGCGCTCGATAGCGAACGGGCCGCCGCGGCCGCCAATCACTTGATCGAATCCGAACTTAGGCAAGCGCTCAAGCAGATTACCCAACAACTGGACATCGCCGAACAGGAAGTGCAAAACCTGGAAAACAAACTGGCCAAGCAGCAGCATTATCGGGAAAAGCATCAAACCTTGCAGGAACGGCTTGCCGCGGAAGAGCAGTTGTTTAATCGGGCGCAGGCGGAACTGAAGACCATCAACGACGACCCGGCCGGCTTCAGGCAGCAGATCCGGCAATTGATGACGGACAAATTGCTATCGCATACCAATCTGGTTCTGGAAAAACTCAGCGGCCGCTATTATGTACGTAGCGGTACCAGCGAACACGGGCTGGCGCTGGAAATCGAAGACACTAAACAAAAAAATGCCCGCCGTTTGCCGCAAACCCTGTCGGGCGGCGAAAGCTTTGTGGTGAGTTTGGCTTTGGCTCTGGCGCTGGCGGAAATCGCCAATAACGGCCAGGCGATCGACTCGCTGTTTCTGGACGAGGGCTTCGGCAATCTGGATGCGGAATCGCTTTATTTAGCCATGAGCACGTTGGAAACCTTGAAAACGCACGGCAAAACCGTGGGCGTTATCTCGCATGTGGACGGGGTGAAAAAACGCATCAAAACCCAAATCGAACTGGTTAAAAAACCCAACGGCCTCAGCGAACTGAAGCTGGTGGCCTGATCGCCCGATAGGCAACGGCTGATAACCGGCCGCCGCCTTAAAAGCCGGTTACCGGGTAGGCTCGCCCACCATGGCCGGACCGTAAGTGGTTTCGGCGTAAAAGTCGTCCCACACATAGTTCGGATAGACTATCGGATAGGTGGGAATAGGCGACGAAACCAAATCGATAACCCCGACTCCCATGCGGCCCGCCATATGCAACAAGCCTTTGAAGGTGCCGCCGACAAAACCGTAGGCAAAGTTGGACTGGTTGTTGACGATGATGATGTTCTTGGGAATTTCGGCCACGCCGGTGGTGATATTGGCCAAACCGCTTAACAGCTTGCGGCCGAAAATCTCGCCATAGGATGCGTCGGCCGGCTCGGCCCGAGCGGGTAAGGCGGTAAAACAACCGATCAGCATGATGCATGCGAGGCCATGGGTTTTATATTTCATATCTTTTCCTGTGGATGATGTCAATCTCGGCAAGCCGTGCGGATATTCAACCTATCCTTGCAAAGCCGCAAGCAGTCAGGCGGCGGCACGAATAAAGCCGGGCGCGGGACTGTCCCGCAACCCCGCGCCCGCCGCATACGGAAAAAAAGTATAGCAGAGCATTTTATTTTATTTTTTCAGCACCTTGGCGAAGGCGTTGCTCATGCTGTTTTGCAATGCGGGTTGCGGCTTGGGTTTGTAGCCGGTTTTTTGCGGCTTTTCGCTACGTACGATGTCGCCGCCGTCGATATTTTTCTTCATGCTCAATGAAATCCGCTGTCGGGCCACATCCACTTCCAATACCCGCACCTTGACCATGTCGCCGGTTTTCACCACGCTGCGCGGATCCTTGACAAAATCGTCCGCCAAATGAGAGATATGCACCAAACCGTCCTGGTGCACGCCGATATCCACGAAAGCGCCGAAATTGGCCACATTGGTGACCACCCCTTCCAAACTCATGCCGGGCTGCAGGTCGGTGATTTTCTCGACCCCTTCCTTGAATTGCACGCTTTTGAACTCCGGGCGAGGGTCGCGGCCGGGCTTTTCCAATTCCTGCAGGATGTCGCCGACCGTCGGCAAACCGAAATCGGCACTGGTATAGTTGGCGGGATTCAGGCTGCGCAAGAATTGGCTTTGGCCGATCAAATCCCGGATCGATTTGCCGGTATCGTCCAAAATGGCATTCACTACCGGGTAGGCTTCAGGGTGCACTGCGGAAGCGTCCAGCGGATTATCGCCGTTCATGACCCGTAAAAACCCCGCCGCCTGCTCGAATGCCTTGTCTCCCAAACGCGGCACTTTTTTCAATTGGCCGCGGTTGGCGAACGGGCCGTTTTGATTGCGAAAGGCGACGATATTTTCGCTGATACTGGCCGACAAGCCGGACACTTGTTTCAACAAGGCCGCCGAAGCGGTATTCACGTCCACACCCACCGCATTCACGCAGTCTTCCACCACGGTATCCAGCATACGCGCCAGTTGGGTTTGGTTTACATCGTGCTGGTACTGGCCGACGCCGATGGATTTGGGGTCGATTTTCACCAATTCCGCCAGCGGATCCTGCAGGCGGCGGGCAATGGAAACCGCGCCGCGCAAGGACACATCCAAATCAGGAAACTCCTTGGCCGCCAGTTCCGATGCGGAATACACCGAGGCGCCGGCTTCGGAAACCATGATTTTCTGTATCGGCAGGTCTTTATGCTGTTTCATCAGGTCGGCCACCAATTGATCGGTCTCTCGCGACGCGGTACCGTTACCGATACTCACCAATGCGACCTGGTGCTGCTTTATCAACCGCGCCAGCACGGAGATGGATTGGTCCCATTGGTTTTTCGGCGCATGCGGATATACGGTGTCGGTGGCCAGCACTTTGCCGGTGGCATCCACCACAGCCACTTTAACGCCGGTGCGAATGCCGGGATCGAGCCCCATGGTAGCCTTGTGCCCGGCCGGCGCGGTCAACAGCAAGTCGCGTAAATTGCTGGCGAATACCCGGATGGCTTCCAATTCCGCCGCCTCGCGCAGCCGAAGTTTCAAGTCCATGTCTATACGGGTAAACAGCTTGATTTTCCAGGCAAAGCGCGCCGTCTCGGCCAGCCAGGCATCGGCGGGCCGGCCGGTATCGCTGACATTCAGCCGTTGCGAAACGAATTGCGTGCACAGGTGGTGCTCTTCCTGATCCAGTTCGGCCGGCTTCAACGTCAGGCTCAGCAAATCTTCATTTCTACCGCGGAACAGTGCCAGCGCCCGGTGGGACGGGATTTTATTGATCGCTTCGCTATAATCGAAATAATCCTTGAATTTGGCGGCTTCGGCTTCCTTGCCGCTGACCACGCTGGCATGCAATATACCTTTGCGCCAGATGCGCTCGCGCAATTCAGCCAATAAGTCGGCATCTTCGGAAATTCGCTCCATGATGATTTGTCTGGCGCCATCCAACGCCGCCATGGCATCGGCCACCCCTTTATCCGCGTCGATATAGGCAAGGGCGGCTTGCTCGGGTATCAGGCCGCGGTCGGCCAATAAAGCGTCCGCCAAAGGCTCCAAGCCGGCTTCGCGGGCGATTTGCGCCTTGGTGCGGCGTTTGGGTTTGTAGGGAAGATATAAGTCTTCCAAGAGCGTTTTGGTATCGGCATCCGCAATGGCGCGCTCCAATTCCGGGGTAAGCTTACCCTGGGAAGCGATACTGTCGAGAATAGTTTTGCGTCTGTCGTTGAGTTCGCGCAGATAAACCAACCGCTCTTCCAACATCCGCAGTTGGGTATCGTCAAGTCCACCCGTGGCTTCTTTCCGATAGCGGGCAATAAACGGCACGGTCGCGCCTTCGTCCAACAACGCCACGGCGGCGGCCACTTGCTGGGATTTAACGGAGAGTTCTTCGGCAATACGCTGGATAACGTCCATTTTTTTCGTTCAGGATAGTTTTTGGAAGGCGTGCATTTTAACAGCACCCGGAGACTTTGAAAGAGACGAGGCAATGCATAGGGGCAATGACGGCGGAACCGGAGCCCCAGACGCAAAAAAGCCATCTCTCGCCGCGGCAAGAGATGGCTAAACTGACTAAGAATTTATTATTATTGTAGCTTTTCTTATTCTGCTGCTTTCAGTACGTCGTTGTTGAAGTCTTTGTGTTTCGCCAACACTTGAGCTTCGGCAGCGGCGCTGGTTTCGCCGCTCATTTGTAAATGTTTGGTTTCGTCTTGTTTCAACAGGAAAACGCCGATGATTGCAATCACAGTTACTGCGATAACGACGGTCATGGTGTTATCTTTTTCTTGTTCAGCCATTTTTAAATCCTCATTTGATTGTTGTAATAATAAAAACCCTTTTAAAGGGAGCAACTCGAGTTGCATGTCGAAGTTAGTATTGTTTTTGGTCGACGGGACATTTTTTACACGCAATTTTGTTTTGTGTCAAAACATTATTTCAAAACGTGTTTTAAATCCGATTGTCCGGTAAAGTGATGCGCAAAAAAACCAGGAGTTTGCATTGTGTTTGAAGTCGCCGAATTAGGGCACACCGTTGAAAAGTCGGTGTATAAAGAAAAGTCCGCGCAATTGCGCACCGAGCTGCTGACTATTCAACACCACCTTAAAAGTTGCCCGTTTCCGGTAATTGTGATCATTTCCGGTGTGGATGGCGGCGGCAAGGGCGAAGTGATCAATCGCCTTAACGAGTGGCTCGACCCCCATTACATGCGCACGATTGCACTGGGCGAACCCTCGGACGAGGAGCGGGAACGGCCGAAATTCTGGCGATACTGGCGCACGCTGCCGGCTAAAGGCACGATCGGGGTCTATGTCGGCTCCTGGTACAGCGACCCCATTGCGCAACGGGTTTACCAAAAAATTGACGATGCAGCCCTGCAAACCGAGTTAAACCAGATCAATCAGCTCGAGGAGTTACTGGCGGACGACAATACCTTGATCATCAAGTGCTGGCTGCATCTAAAAAAAGACATGCAAGTCAAGCGCTTGAAGCAACTGGCCAAAAACCCCGCCACCAATTGGCGGGTCACCGACAAAGACCGGCAACACCTTGGACTGTACGACGATTTTATCGGCGTGGCCGAGAACGTCCTCAGCGAAACCAGCAAGGCTTATGCACCGTGGCTGATCGTGGAAGGTTCGGACAACCGTTACAGCAGCCTGACGGTGGGTCAACATGTATTGGAACGCATCCGCCAGCACATCCAGCGTCATGAAAATACCCTGGCCGCCGCGGCCGAGCAAGGGGAGGCGCCGAAAAGCCAAGTCGAACAATATAACTTGTTGGACGCCTTGGACTTAAAACTGAAATTGAACAAATCCGGTTATAAAACCCAGCTGGAAAAATATCAGGGAAAACTTAACGAACTCAGCCGGCATGCCTTGGCCGCCAAACGCTCCAGTATTCTGGTCTTCGAAGGCTGGGACGCGGCCGGCAAGGGAGGCGCCATCCGGCGCCTGACCGAATCCATGGACGCCCGCCATTACCAAGTCATCCCAATAGCCGCTCCGACGGACGAAGAACGCGCCCACCATTACCTCTGGCGGTTTTGGCGGCATATTCCGCGCGCCGGACAGGTAACCATTTACGACCGCAGCTGGTATGGCCGGGTTTTGGTCGAACGCGTGGAAGGCATGGCGAAAACCGGCCAGTGGCAACGCGCCTATTCCGAAATCGTCAACTTTGAAGAAGCCATGTTGGCCCACGGCATTGTGATCATGAAATTCTGGTTGCATATCGACCATGATGAACAGCTGGCCCGCTTTAAACGCCGCGAGGAAATCAGTTACAAACAATTCAAAATTACCGAAGAAGATTACCGTAACCGCGATAAATGGGACGATTACCAAAAAGCCGTCAACGAAATGATTGCCCGCACCAGCACCAGTAAATCGCCCTGGTTGCTGGTGGAAGCCAACGACAAGTATTATGCCCGTATCAAGGTGATTAAAGCCTATTGCGAATGTCTGGAGAAAATGCTCGATGCGCTACATAATTAAAACAAAAATAAGCTCCTATCCCCCTCGCGTAGCGCGGTTGCTGTTGCTGTTAAGCGCGCTGTCCGGCTTGACGGGCTGCAGCTATTTCGTCAGCTCGGCGACCGGAGATTTTTCCGAACGCCTGAAACAAACCATTTTGGCGCAAAACGACCCGGAAACCGTCGCCGAAGCCTTACCGGCCTATCTGCTGATGCTGGAAGCCTCGGCCGCCGGCGACCAGGACGACGAAAGCCTGATGTTCGCAAACGCCAATCTGTACACGGCTTACCTGAGCTTGCTGCCCGACGACCCCGTCCGCAAACCCCGCCTCAGCCGCAAAGGCCTCGATTTTGCTCTGCGCGGCATTTGCCTGCACAAGCGGGACTGGTGCGATTTGCAGCAACAACCCATCACCGGCATGCCGGTCTTGCTGGCGCAAGCGGAAAAGCGCGATACCGATAGCCTATACAGCGTGGCCACGGCTTGGTCGACCTGGATACAGGCCAACAAAAGCGACTGGAACGCGATAGCCCAATTGGCCCAAGTCAAACAGATCATGCAGCAAGTCATAGAGTTGGACGAAACCTATAAACAAGGCAGCGCGCATGTTTATCTCGCCGTCATGGAGAGTTTGCTACCCGAAACATTGGGCGGCAATCCCGGACTGGCCAAGCACCATTTCCAACGCGCCCTGGAACTATCGCCCGAGAACCTGATGATCAACGTGCTGTATGCCAAACATTACGCCCGCATGATTTTCGATAGGCAGTTGCACGACACGCTATTAAAAACTACCCTTACCGCCCAGGCGGCCGCTCCCGGCCTGACACTGATCAACACCTTGGCGCAACAACAAGCACAACAATTGCTCGACAGCGCCAACGATTATTTTTAACGAACCACGACCATCCATGAAACCAAACCTACTCAAATCACTGGCTTTCGGCCTATTACTTTTTAGCGGACAAACCACGGCGGCGGTAACGTTAAAAATCGCCACGCTGTCGCCCGACGGCTCTTATTGGATGCAAAAAATGCGGGCGGGCGGCGAACAAATAGAAAAACAAACCGGCGGCCGGGTCAGCCTGAAATTTTATCCCGGCGGGGTAATGGGCGATGACGCCACCGTATTGCGCAAAATGCGCTTGCATCAATTGCAGGGCGCGGCAGTCACCAGCGGCGCATTAAACGGCGTTTATCCGGATATACAACTTTATAATCTGGTACTGTTATTTCGAAACGCGCAGGAAGTGGAGTATGTCCGGCAAAAAATGGATGCCGAACTGATGCAGGGCATGGAGCAACACAGCATGGTAGCCTTGGGGTTCGCCGATGTCGGCTTCGCTTACATGATGTCCACCGTGCCGATTCAGACCCTGGCCGACATGCGCAGCCAGAAGGCCTGGGCGCCCGACGACAACAAAATCGCCGTCAGCGCCCTGCAGGCTTTCGATATTTCGCCGATTCCGCTACCGCTGCGCGATGTGCTGATGGGCTTGCAAACCGGCATGATCAATGTGGTGGCCGGCTCGCCGGTGGGGGCGCTGGCTTTACAATGGCATAGCAAAATCAAATATGTCACCGACCTACCGATGCTGTACCTGTTCGGCGTATTGGCTATCGACAAACCGGCTTTCGACGAGATCGCTCCCGCCGACCAACACATCGTCCGCGAAATCATGGCCGGGGTGATTAAGGAAATCGACCAGCATAGCCGCGAAGATAACGAGCAAGCCATCGCCGCCCTGAAAAACCAAGGCATTCAATTCGTCAAGCCTACTCCGGAAGCGGCGGAAGAACTGCGGCAAAAAATCGCCGCCACCAACAGCGAGTTTGAAAAAACGGCGGATTTGAGCCCCGAAAAAACCGCAAAATTGCACCGTTATCTGGAGGAATTCAGAAATCAGGCCAAACCCTGACCGCCATGAGCTTGCCAAGCAAATTGCACCGCTTCTTATTGAAGGCGGAAACACTGCTGCTGGTTACCCTGCTGTTGTCCCTGGTAGTCATCGCGGTTACCCAAGTCGTAATGCGCAATCTGGCCGGCGGCGGCTTGCTGTGGGCCGACGCCTACACCCGAATCAGCGTCCTCTGGCTGGCCATGCTGGGCGCCATGCTGGGCAGCCGCCGGCAAAGCCATCTTGCGATAGATGCCTTCGTGCGTTTTCTACCCGCCCGCTGGAAAAACCGCATGGCGCGCATAAACAACGGTCTGACGGGTTTGATCTGTTTTACCGCGGCCTGGTTTAGCGGCGATTTTTTAGCGCAGGAATACCGTTATGCCGATCTCGCCTTCGCCAATATCCCCAACTGGTGGTGCGAAGCTATCATCCCGCTGGCTTTTTTCGTCATCGCCTTGCGTTACAGCGTTGCGGCATTCTCGCCTGAAAATCAAACAAACCTGGATACATGACTCTTGCACTCGTCCTACTGCTGATGGTGATGCTGTTACTGGGCGCACCGCTATTTGCAGTGATTCTCGCGGCCACCATGCTGGGTTTTTACAGCACCGGCATCGACTTTACCGTCATCGCCGCCGAACTGTACCGCATCGCCAACACTCCGCTGCTGGTGGCGCTGCCGCTGTTTACTCTGGCCGGCTACGTATTATCGGAATGCAACACCTCGGAACGGCTATTGCGCCTTACCCGGGCCTGGTTCGGCTGGATGCCGTTCGGATTGGCGGTTATTTCGCTGTTAACCTGTGCGGTTTTTACCGCCTTTACCGGGGCCTCGGGGGTTACCATCATCGCCTTGGGCGCCTTGCTGTTGCCGGTACTGGTCAAGGAAGGCTATCAAGCCAAATTCAGCTTGGGGCTGGTCACCACCTCCGGCAGCCTGGGGCTGTTGCTGCCGCCGTCGGTCCCGCTGATTTTGTACGGTATCATCGTGCAGCAACTGGACATCGGCGAAAAATTCACCCTGCAGCAGCTCTTCATGGCGGGATTGCTGCCGTGCCTGCTGATGATCGTATTATTGATGCTCTGGGCGCTCTGGGCCAACCGGCACGTCAAGCTGGACGAGTCCGAATTCACCTGGGGCGAGGCTGTCGCTTCGGTTAAGGCCATCGCCTGGGAACTGCCTTTACCCTTGTTCATCATGATCGGCATCTTCGGCGGCTATCTGGCCGTTTCCGAAGTGGCGGCGGCAACCGCTTTATATGTGTTGGTGATCGAAGGGTTTGTTTATAAGGAAATCCGGCTCGCCGGCCTGGCCAAAACCGTCAGCGACGCCATGCAGATGCTGGGCGGCATTTTGCTGATTCTGGGCGTATCGATGGCCTTTACCAATTACTTGATCGACGCGGAAGTCCCCATGCGCCTGTTCGAATGGGTCAAGCTGCATGTGGTCGATAAATTCAGTTTTTTATTGTTGTTGAATCTGTTTTTGCTGGTATTGGGCGCCATTTTGGACATTTTTTCGGCCGTGGTGATCGTGGTGCCGCTGATCGTGCCGATTGCCGTCAGCTACGGTATCCATCCCATACATCTTGGCATCATCTTTCTGGCCAACATGCAAATCGGTTATCTGACCCCGCCGGTAGGCATGAATCTGTTCATTGCCAGCTACCGTTTCAATAAATCCATTACCGAGCTTTACCAAGCCACCTTGCCCTTTATGCTGATATTGCTGGTAGCGGTGTTTATCATCACATACATTCCGTGGCTGAGCTTATGGTTTCTTGCGCCCTGACCCCTGACAGCCGTGAAAAAGCCTTTACCTCCCCAATAAAATAGAACCTGCCGGTGCGGCCGGCGCGGCGTTCGTATATTTGGTTTTTAAGGCTGAAATTACCGCCCGCAAAAAATATTTGCTTTTTTAACGACCATTTCCCGAGTAGCCGAAGTCGCCGTCAGCCCCTGTTTTAACTGGGCCTAAAGAAATTAAACGCCGCATTTTAAGTGGCTGGACGGCAACATTTGATGCCAAAACGCCACGAAAAAAGTTGCCAAAGCCATTTTGCTGGGGTAACCTGAGCCTTCCTTTAATCAATTACTTAATGTAAGGAGGTAGAGGATGCGAAAGCGAAACAGGTGGCTACTTAAAACCATACTCTCCATTTCGTTGATGTCCTTTTACACATTCAGTCTGGCCAAAGCAGAAAAACCAGACCTCGCGCAAGCCCGTAAAGCCGGCATTGCGTCTTTCTACAACGATAAATATCATGGCCGACCCACCACGAGTGGCGAAAGCTACGATAAAAACGGCTTAACCGCCGCCCATAACAGTTTACCCATGGGCACACGGTTAAGGGTTACCAACCTGAAAAACAATCGTAGCGTGATTGTTAAAGTCAATGACCGCTTGCAACACTCCAGCAAAAGGTTAATTGATGTATCGAAAAAAGCAGCTAAAGAGCTCGGCTTTATGCATGCCGGACTCACTAAAGTAAAAATTGAAATTTTAAGCATTGCTTAAAGTTTGACTTTTTACCTCACCCACAAAAAAGCCCGGCAATGCCGGGCTT
>NZ_JANIBK010000103.1 GCF_024505165.1 Methylomonas rivi | reverse complement strand
ATCGCCACCCCGGCGGCATCCGCTTCCGGCCCGTCCTCCGCCCGCAAATACCAGCTCGACGAAGCTCAATACCAAGCCCCCGATGTCGGCCTGATCGATGCCGACGGCGGCGGTGTCGCCTTGCGCCCGTTTCTGGCAGCCGAAGGCCCGGTGTTGCTGCAATTCGTGTTCGTGACCTGCTCGACGGTTTGTCCGCTCTTGAGCGCTTCCTTGTCCAGCGCCCAAACGGAACTCAACGCCTTGTCCGGCGGTAAACACCGGCTGATTTCCATCTCCATCGACCCGGAACAGGACACGCCGGAACAATTGCGCGACTATGCCAAGCGCTTTAAAGCCGGCGGCAACTGGCATTTTTTGACGGGCCAGCCCGATGATATAAAGGCTGTCCTGCAAGCCTTCGACGCCAGCTACAGCAGCGGCAACAAAATGTACCACAAGCCGCTGACGTTCATGCGCCGCTCCCCGGACGCCGTCTGGCGGCGTATCGACGGCCTGCTGGGCAAACAAGACCTTATCGCCGAATACCGGCGGACGATGGGTTTATCCGATTAACCGGGCGGCATAGCGGCATTCCCCTATTCGACACCTAATAGAGAAACACGACATGGTTTCCGGACTGTTATGGCCGATCATAAAAAAAACCGGCCCGCTATTGATGCTACTGGGGCTGGCGGCCGGCGGTTACTGGCTCAACCGGCATTACCGCGAAATTTTAACGCCCGATATAGCACTAGGCGAACGACTTTACCAGCAAGGCGTCGACGGCGGCGGCCATGCGCTGCAAGGCGTAACCCAAAACGACATCGCCTTCGACGACGCCCAATTCAATTGCGCCCAATGCCATAGGCGCAGCGGCTTCGGCTCCAGCGAAGGCGGCAATTACGTATTACCCGTTACCGGTACTATTTTATTCAAACCCCGCACTTTCGAGCGCGCCGACCTGTTCAACAAACTGTTCAAGGAGAGCCAGGGGCAAGTGTTCCGGGCCAGGATGCGCTCCGCCTACCAGCGGCCGGCTTATTCCGACGAGTCACTGGCCCGCGCCATCCGCGAAGGCGTCGACCCCTCAGGTAGACAATTAAGCCCGCTGATGCCGCGTTACCGCCTGAACGACACCGACATGGCGGCCCTGATAGCCTATTTGCACCAATTGTCCATCCGCAACGACCCCGGCGTCGATGAGCAAACCGTTTATCTTGCCACGGTTGTCGGCCCCAACGTCGACAGCGCCGATAAAACAGCCATGCTGGCGACGATGCGCGAGTTTGTGGAGTGGCTAAACCTGGAAACCCAGGGCAATCTCGACCATCCCAATTTTTCGCCCGGTTACCGTTCGGATTTCGCCAAGGCATTTCGGCTTTGGCGGCACGAAGTCTGGGAGTTGCCTGCAGACCCGCGCCAGTGGCCAACCGAGTTGGCAAGCCGTTACCGCCGGCAACCCGTATTCGCCTTCATCGGCGGCATGGTGAACGGAGACTGGACACCGATACACGATTTTTGCGAAGCCAGTCGCATCCCCTGCCTGTTCCCCTTCACCGACCTGCCGCCGACCGGCCATACCAACCGCTATTCAATGTATTTCAACCAGGGCCTGATCTTGGAAGCCAAAGCCATGGGCCGTTTTTTGCGCGCGCAAAAAGATCCGGAAACGCGCACGGTCGTCAACATACACAGCGGAGAACCACGGAGCAGCCAGCCGGCAAAAACACTGACGCAAAGCCTGCATGGCGACAAGCGCTACCTCGTCGTGGACCTGACATTCGAGAGCATCGAACAGCTTCGCGACCAATGGCAAAAACTGGCTCGGCAACAGTCCGCGCCGATCCAGGCGGTAATTTGGCCGGGGACATTCGATAAAACCATCGCCGCCGAACTCCCGCTGCTGGCCCGGTACGCCGAGCGCCTGCTGTTGCCGTCCCCTGCGCTGGAAGCCAATCAAACCCGGTTTCCCGCGGACATCGCCGGCAAACTGTATTTCAGCTACCCTTACGAACTGCCCACGGCCTATCATCCGCACGCGTTTCGGGTTCGGGCCTGGATGAACACCCGCGACTTGGCCATTGAAAACCAGCGTCTGCAATTCAACACCTATTACGCGCTGAATTTATTGCAGTTCGGCTTGGAGCACGTGGTCGACCACTTCTCCCGCGACTACCTGCTGGAGTACATAGAAAACGAGGCCGAAAACCAGCTCAATCCCGGTACCTTTCCCAGGCTGAGCCTCGGCCCCGGCCAACGCTTCGCCTCCAAGGGCGCTTATATCGTGCAATTGGTTAACAACGATCAACGGCAAATCCATCCCGTCGGCGACTGGATCATTCCTTAGCAATCCAACCCGGTTAAATTCGTGCCCCGGCACAATGCGCGGATACCCAACTAAATGTTTGTAAGGAATCCTACAGTTCTCCGACTGAGTGGTCGGGAAGGCGCTATCGTCTTCCCGACCACTACTTATTATTCCCTGGAGAAACACCATGAACAAAAAAAACCTGACTCTGGCCTTAGGCAGCGCAATTGCATCCGGCTTATTGGCTGCGGCCCCTGCCATTCAAGCCGGCGAAAACCCATTCGCGATGTCCAGCATCAACCCATCCCAACAACTAGCGGCGGCCGATGAAAAAGCCGGCGAGGCGGGTTGCAGCGGCAAAGTGGGCGAGGGCAAATGCGGCGAAGGTAAATGCGGCGCCAACAAAATGAAGGACATGAAAGGCGCGGAAGGCGGTTGCAGCGCGAAAATGCCGGAAGCCGGCTGCAGCGGCAAAATGCCCGAAGGCGGTTGCAGCGGTAAAACAGCCCAATAACGCCGGAGCCCGCGCCGATGAACCCATCCCATCCTTTCGGCTTGTCCGGCGCCGGCTTGGGTTTGCGCCGCTCAATGCTGCCCGCGTTGCAAGACGGCACGCCGGACAGCATCGACTTTTTTGAAGTATCGCCGGAAAACTGGATAGGCATCGGCGGCCATTTGGGCAAGCAGTTTCGCCGCCTGGCCGAGCGCCACCGTTTCGTGGCGCACGGTCTGGCGCTATCGCTGGGCGGCCCGGCGCCGCTCGACACGGTGTTTTTGGGCGAACTGAAACGGTTTCTCGATCAACACGAATTCGCTTTATATACCGAACACTTGAGCTTCTGTAGCGACGAAGGCCATTTTTACGACTTATACCCGATGCCGTTTACCGAACAGGCGGCCAAGCACGTAGCCGGGCGGATTCGCCAAACCCAGGATATTCTGGAACGGCCCATCGCCTTGGAAAACGCATCTTATTATCTGCAACCGCCCCAGGCGGAGATGGACGAACTGAATTTTATCAACGCCGTGTTAAACGAGGCCGATTGCTACCTGCATTTGGACCTCAACAACATCTACGTCAATAGCGTCAATCACGGCTACGATCCGCTGGCGTTTTTACGCGGCTTGCCGGGCGAACGCATCGTGTACGGCCATGTGGCCGGCCACGATCTCGACGCGTCCGGGCTGATCATCGATACCCATGGCCAAAACACCATTGAAGCCGTCTGGACATTGCTGGACGAGGCCTATCGGCTGTTCGGCACCTTTCCGACCCTGGTGGAGCGCGACAGCAATATTCCGCCGTTAGCGGAATTACTGCCGGAAGTCGAGCGCATTGCCGCGCTGCAAGCCGTGCATGAATCCGGCCGGACGGCCGACCGACATCTCGGAGCCCTCGCATGACCGGCTTTCACATTCAACAACGGCATTTTTTAGCTTACCTGCGCCAACCGCAAACGGCCAGCGTACCGGCGGGTTTTGCCCCCGAACGCCTGGCGGTCTATGCCGGACTGCTATACAACAAGTTCGACGAAAGCCTGAGCGCCTGCTTTCCGGTTATTCAAAGCATCCTATCCCGGACAGAGTGGCGAGCTTTACTGTTGGATTTCATCGCCGAACACCGCTGCTTGTCCCCCTATTACCGGCGGATACCCGACGAATTCGTGCAATATCTGCTGCAGGAACGCCGGCGAGACATAGACAAACCTTTTCTAGCCGAGCTGGCGCATTTCGAATGGATAGAACTGCAACTCGCTATCGACGAAGCGGCTGCCGCGCCGATTAAAACGCTGACCGACCCGCAACTGCTCGCAAACGTACCGCTGTTTGCACCGGTAATGCAGTTGCTGCATTACCACTGGCCCGTACAAGACATCGGCCCCACGTTTCAGCCCAAAACGCCGCCCGCCAACCCCACCCATATTTTAGGGTTTCGGGACAGCAACGACCTCGTCCGGTTCATAGCCTTAAACCCTGCCACGGCCCGGCTGGCGCGCCTGCTATGCAACGGCTATACCGGCCGGCAAGCCCTGGAAAGTCTGGGTAGCGGGCTCGACGAAGCCGGCTTTGTTCAACTCATGCAGTTCGGCTTGCAAACCCTGGCCGAACTGCACCGCCGCGGCGCGATAATCGATACGCGTCCGGCCGATCTTTCCGGAGTACACCCATGAGCCGCCCCCAAACCGCTTCCGGCGCTGGCCACCAAGTTAGCGCCGGTATCGCGCAACTCTGCGCACTGCCAAGGCAATTGAGCGGTTGGCTGGATCGGCACGCACAAACATTGGCACCCGCTTTTTTACGGCTGCTGTTGGCTTACGAATTCGGCGAAGCCGGCCTGGAAAAACTGCATGGCGAAAATTGGTTCGCCGATTTAAACTTTCCGTTTCCGTTCAACATACTGCCGGCCGACTTTAGCTGGACGCTGGCCACGGGCCTGGAAGTCATCGCCCCGCTGGCCCTGATTCTAGGTTTTATGACCCGTTTTTTCAGCGCGGCGCTGATAATTTTAACTGTGGTAGCGATAGCTACCGTGCACTGGCCGACCGAATGGCGGACCCTGGGCGAATTATGGCAAGGTTACGCCATTTCCGACCGGGGCCACGGCAATTACAAACTGCCGTTAATGTATCTATTCATGTTGTCGGCCCTGTTATGCAACGGCGCGGGCCGCTTGAGTATCGACTACCGGTTGAGAAGACGCCCAGTTTCGGACTGAATCTATTTATGCTAAAAAAATTCGCTTGGTTATTATTTACAGCTTCGACGCTAACTGACGCAATGGCCGATTCCGGGCTCGCCATCGGCGAATTCAGCCGGAATTCGCTGGCCGGTTGGGATCACAAAAGTTTCAAGGGCGAAACCCGCTACCATTTAGAAAAGCTGGACGGCGTAACGGTTTTATTCGCCGACAGTCATGCCGCGGGTTCGGGCTTATTCAAGGAACAAGCGATCGATTTGGAGCAAACCCCGATATTGAACTGGTCCTGGCGCATTGCCAACCGGCTGCCCGACCTGGATGAAAAAACCAAGGCCGGCGACGATTACGCCGCCCGGGTCTACGTGGTGGTAAAAGGCGGCTTGGCCTTCTGGCAAACCAAGGCCATCAATTATGTTTGGGCCGGCAATAGCGCCAAGGACAGCATTTGGCCGAATGCATTTGCCGGCGATCATGCCATGATGCTAGCCTTGCGCGGACCGGAAGCGCCGTTGAACAGCTGGCAAACCGAGAAACGCAATGTGCGGGCCGACTTTAAACAATTGTTCGGCGAAGATGTTCGCCGCATCGATGCCGTGGCCATCATGACCGACACCGACAACAGCAACGGCTCGGTTTCGGCTGTTTACGGCGACATCTGGTTTTCCAAGGAATAAGCATGCGCGACACCAAACCGTTACTCCTGGCCCGCAGCGACTTTCCGGCCATTTTCCGCAAGCCGCTGGAAGTTTTGCAGCTTAACCTCGGCTACCTGTGCAACCTGAGTTGCGTGCATTGCCATGTCAACGCCGGCCCGAAACGTACCGAGCTGATGAGCCGCGAAACCATGGACCGGATCCTGGCTTTGGCCGGCGTAGCCCAAATCCATACGCTGGACTTGACCGGCGGCGCCCCGGAAATGCATCCGGAGTTTATGTATCTGGTGCGCACCGCCCGCAAGGCCGGCATCAAGGTTATCGACCGTTGTAACCTGACCATTCTGGAACACCCGGATTACCGCGATATGGCGGACTTTCTGGCCGAACAGCAGGTGGAAATCGTCGCTTCCCTGCCCTGTTATCTGCAAGAAAATGTCGACAACCAGCGCGGCAAGGGCGTGTTCAAGGACAGCGTGGCGGCATTGCAGCGTCTCAACCGGCTCGGTTACGGCCAAGCGGACGGCGACTTACGGCTCAATTTGGTCTTCAACCCGCAAGATGCGGTGCTGCCGCCCGACCAGAATACTTTGGAACAGGCTTATAAACAGCATTTGTCGCAAGAGTACGGCATCGTGTTCAACCGCTTGTTCGCCATCGCCAACATGCCTATCCAGCGCTTCGGCAGCCTGCTGGTCAGCCAGGGCCGTTTCGACAGCTATCTGGATTTATTGAAACAAAATTTTCGCGCCGAGAATCTCGACAACCTGATGTGCCTGAATACCATCAGCATAGATTGGCAGGGTTATATTTACGACTGCGATTTCAATCAGATGCTGGCGATGCCCATGGGAGCCGACGCCCGGCCGCGGCCGCATATCGGCGAGCTGAACCTGACCCAACTAGAAGACGCGCCGATCGCCACCGCCGTGCATTGCTACGGCTGTACCGCCGGCCAAGGCAGCAGTTGCGGCGGGGCGCTGGCCAGCGCCTGATGAGGCGTAAGAGGACGTTACTTTTGGCGAAATTACCCGCCAACTGTTCGTTTACCAGCGTCTATACCCGAAACCGTAGCGATAACCGTAGGGGTAAAAGCCATAAGGGCCGTAGTAACCGTAGGGGTAATAGCCCGGATAGGGATTTTCCACCTCGCGCGGCCACAGGTATTGGCTTTGCGCCTTTATCAAGGGGTACCGGTAAGGTTTTTCGCCCACATTACGCTCCACCAGGGCATCAATAAGCCCAAACACCGTCACCAAACGGCCTTGCGCATAAACGGCCGGGTCCAGAAATCCGTCCACCCGCGCCAGAAACCGCCCTTGGGTATCGTCGCCGTCGCTCGGCTTTCCGTAACGGCCGAGTTTTTTAGCCAGTATCTCGATCTCGGTGTCGTTGGGATGGTTGACGACAGCCAAAATAGTCCCGCCCCAGCGCACGGGCTGCTTTAGCGGTTCGGCTTGCGCAAGCGCATCGGCAAGCGTCGGATTGGGCGTGGGGGCTTTTCTGACCGTTAAAGGGATATGGCTGGCGCAACCCGACAGCACAAGGGCAAGCATTACAAAAAGCAGGTTTTTCATGGTGTCCTCCTCCTAAAATGGTATGCCAGCGGGCGCGGGGCTATCCGTCTTGGCCGGTCAGACATCCGCCCGCTTCGGCGGTTCATTGCGCCGAAGCGAAAAACCGCTCAGGCCTTGCCGGTAACCGCAAGCCGGGGCATAAGATCGCCGATGTCGCCTACAGAGGCCGTATAGTCATTGTTGGCGGCGGCTTTTTTGGCAAATAGGCTCAATAGCAGCACCAGCCAAAAAATTGCCGAAAGGCGGTTCAATAAATACCGGTTCATACGCGTCACCCGATGTTGAGGTTGAGAATGCGGGCCGATTCGGGGCCCGCCGCGTTTTAGTCGCCGCTGCCGATAAAACCTTACACGGACATTATCCGCCGCCGGTCTTTACCCACGCTCGCGAGGCGCGGCCCCATTACAGGACCGTCCTTTCCAGCAGCCAATACGCCCCCATCAAGCTGACCGCTATCGAGCAGATCTTCAAGAACCGCTCGGCAGTCTCCACCTGGTTATTCAACCACCAGATCATGGGCAGCACAATGGCGGCAACGGCGATTTGTCCGCATTCTATGCCCAAATTGAACGACACTAGCGGCAGCAGAATACCGGTATCGCCCGAGGAAATGTCCATCTCCCGCAATACGCCGGCAAAGCCGAACCCATGAATCAAGCCGAAGCCGAAAGTCAGCCAATGGCGGCCCTTGGGATGCTCGCCGCGGATGAGGTTTTCGACGCCGACGTAAATGATGGTGGCGGCTATGAAAGGCTCCACGAAACTGCTGGGCAGGTCGACCCAATTCAGCCCGGCCAAGGCCAGGGTCAGCGAATGGGCAAGGGTGAAAAAAGTAATGATTTTCAGGGCCGGCCAAAAACCGTGGGTTACCGCCAACAACGCCAGCAAAAACAACAGATGATCGTAACCGGTCAGGATATGCTCTATGCCCAGTTTAAAAAAATCGCCGAAGGTATCGAATTCGGTATGCCGCGAGGCTGCCGGCCGGCCATCGGCCGGGGCGGCAACCGGGACGCTCAAGCGGTCGTCTTGCTTGGTTAGCATTTTTTCGGCCAGCGCTTTGCCGCCGGCATCCCTGACGGTCAGATACTGCTGGTGGCCCTCCGGCAATTGCGCCAAGAATTTCGATTGCACCAGCAACTGCCGTTCCGGTACCGCAGGGTATTTTAATTCGACATGGGCATTATTCTGGCCGTCGAAACTGACTTGTCCGGGTTCCGACGGCGCACTATCCGCGCCATCCACTGAAATGCGCAGCTGCCCGGCCAACAGCCGGGCGATACCGGGTTTGGCGGCTTCGCGTTCGCTATCGGAAACCTCCGCGTCCAAATCGCTGTCCATGGGCGCAAAAGCTTCGATATCCTGCAAGGCGAACGTCACTCTGACATCGAGCCGGGCCAGGTTTACGGCCACGTCCAGCGAACTCAGCCCGGGCGCGTGCGCCCACGCGCCGACTGCTTGCAGCAACAAAACCGCCGCCAGCAGCCCTCTGCCATAACCGGCACTAAAACATCCCATGCGCTTATCCTTAAAAATTAATCGTAATCGTGCCGCGCACCATGCGGGGCTCCACCGGATGCCGCAAAATACCGTTAGTGGTGGCCGCGCCGTTGGGATACGCCGATTCATAAGCATAGGCAATATCGTTGCTTTGCGAACCCAGGATATTGAAAATATCGATCTGCAACTTGTATTGCTTTTGCTTGTAACCGGCGCCTAAATTGACGATATTGGTATCGCCGGACCAAAATTCGCCCTTTTCGTCCAACGGCACATGGCCGAAATGCCGGAAGCGTAGCGTGCCGAACAAGCCGTTCGGCGCGATCAGGGTGGCCCCGGTGCTGATGACCCGTCCCACCGAATTAGGCACGTAATCCCCGGTTTCGCTGAATTTTGCGGTGGTCAGCGCGTAATCGGCATCCAAAATCAGCCAATCCGTGGGTTTATAGTAGTTGGTAAACTCCAGACCGTAGCGATCCGACATACCGTTCACTTCCGTGGTGCCTGCATCGCCGACGAATACCAGCTCCTGGCTGCTTTGCAGCCACCAGGCCGCTACCGTGCTGTTCAGGCCCGGAATAAAATTGCTGCGTAAGCCGACCTCGCCGCCACGGGTCCAGGCCGCCGCGTCTATCCGCGCGGTAGACGCGCCCAGATCGTTGGCGACCGGATTGCCGTCCTCCGGATTGAATCGCAACGTGGTACCGCGGGCATCGTTGGAATGGTGGCCGTAGCCCGCATTGACAAAAAACTCGGTGTCATACCAAGGACCCAGAATCAAACCCACTTTCGGGCTCAGCATGACTTTAGCCCGGGTGCCGGAATTGGCCGAATTCACATCCGCGCTGTTAATGCCGGTTTCCCTGACCCTGACGTCGTTATTGATGAAATCCGCTCGGAAACCGGTGATGGTGCGCACTTTGTCATGCCAATGGGTATGATTTTTAAAATAAGCGCCTATGGTCGTCACCCCGACGTCGCTGTTGCTGACGGTACTGAGAATTTGCCTTGCATTAGTATGGTACAAACCTAGCCCCATGATTTGATCGTGGCGGAACTGCAGGCCGACGCTGTTATCCATTTCAAAGCCGAACAGTTTGTTGTAACGGGTATGCTCGACATTGGCTCCTGTCTGTACCCGCCGCTCGGTTTGCAAGATTTGATCAGACGGATAGCTAGGATCTCCGGGAGTGTAGTCAGGATTATCCGCGCTCAGCGTATGTCCACTGAAATTTGAATATAAGTTCAAGTCGGTATACAACGCATAAATATTGGCGTCGTTTCTCCAGTTACTGCCGGTTTGCCAAAGGTTGCTCGACAAACTGTAGCGGTTGCTCTCGCCGCCGTCGGTCGGATCCATGGAGCCGTACAGCCCCAGGACGCCGCTATCGAGGGCCGATTGCGGAATTTGGTTGGTCGCGGTCCAGCTATTGGAATAGGCCTTGCCGTTGATCGACATCCCCCAATCGTGCCGGTCCAGGGTGTACTTCAACATGCCGTTGAAACGCTTGGTGTCCTCCGGCACTTGCCAGACGCCGTTATAAAGATTGAATTCGCCGGCATACAGCAAATCGCCGTCGCCGACTTTATTGGAATTGGCCGCCAGAGTCCTGTAAAAATCGTATTCGCCGGCGGTAAACTTGAACAGGCCTTCCTTCAACCTGCTCATGGTATGCATCTTGGCATAACCCGCCGAGGCGAAGTCGCCGATTTCGGCATAATACGGCCCCTTGCCGTACTCGACTTTCTCGACCAGCTCGGGGATGATGCTGTTTAAATCCATGTAGCCTTGGCCGTGCGCATGCGTGGTCATGTTCATCGGAATCCCGTCCACGAAGGTCGTAAAATCGGTACCGTGGTCCAGGTTAAAGCCGCGCAAAAAATACTGGTTGGCCTTGCCGGAACCGCTATGCTGGGTGGCAACCGCGCCCGGCACTACCTCTATCAACTCGCCGTTGCGCGACAACGGCCGGTACTCGAATTGCTTCTGGCTTATTTCGCCCTGCGAAGCGGCCTCCGCAATGCCGATCAAATCCTTGCCGCGGCCGTCTTCCTCCACTTCCACCGTATCAAGCTCTTCCGACATGCTATGCGCCCATGCCGGCGAAAAACTCAAGCCTAGGGCCAAGCTCAAGCCAACCGTTAAAGGTTTGAGTAAGAATTTTTTACGTCTGTCTGAAGCTGTCATTGTTTCTCCCGTCTTTCTTGTCATTATGTTGATGCGTAATTTAGGTATGCCCGTCTTAGATTTTGCAACGGTTCAGGCCGACGACTCGAATCGGTAGTCGGTGAATTGACGCCGATAACCGGCAAAAAACTTGAGCGTGGCCACTCGGCGGGGCGCGCGGTCTTGAGGAACAAAATTCGTAAAAACGTCAAACAGCCCGGCGTTGGCTGGAGGTGAATAAGCGGGGCCGCCCGCCAAACCCGGCGCGCGCGAACGGCAAGCAAAACCGAATTGGCTGTTGCGAAGCTTTATAGCGGTTAATATCGATTGAAGATGAAGCCTTTGCAGGCTTGAAATCGGGGAATTGCCGAGCGAGGAGATAATTTGCGGGAACGAAACCAAGGCACGCGGCGGCGAGGTCAGACCGACGCCGTTGCTGAGCAAGTGCTTACCGGGGGTATGGTTAATAGCCGGGAAATAGCGTTTGAAAGCCAGACCGGCGGGCGGATTATCGCCCCGGTCAAATAAAGCCGTATCCTGCCGGCCAGTATGCACGTCAGCAGGCGCGGGTTTGCCCGGCCAATAGACCGCTTCGCCGGTGAACGCGTTTAGCGTTCCGCTCCGCTGTTCCGCCGCCGCGAGATTGGCACAACCGCCATGCGCGGCAAGGTTTGCCGATCGCAAGCGGTCTTTGACGAAACTAAAATAGGCGTCAACCTCCTCTGCTTGCCCGCTGCCGAACCAAGCCGGCGTCGTCTGCCGCGAATGACGCAATTCGACTTTTTTACTGTCTCCGCTACTGGAGTCGGTTGTTTTAGCAATGGCCGAACCGGAAAACAGCGCGGCCAGCAAGCAGGTAAGGCTGAAAACCGCCAATTTGGCCACCAAAATACCCGCCCCGTGCAATAGCAGCGTGGCCAGCATAAAACCCACGGTGTAAGAAATTAAACTGGCGGAAGCGGATATTTCCTGGCCGTGCGCAAAGCCGTGGAAAAAAGCGAAAAAGGCCACGATCATGACGTTGACCTTGGCGCTGAAACGGACTTTATGGGTGATCAACAGGCTGAACACCGCGCAGGACAACAGGATGATGCCCTCCAGACTGGGAATGGACCAACCGGCCGCGCCGGCCAAACTGCCCAGACTCATGACACCGACAAAAGCCAACGGCAGCATCCAGATTGCCTTGCCGCGCAGTTGCGCCGCCCAGATTCCGACCGCCAGCATGGTCGCCAAATGATCCCAGCCCATCAGCGGATGGCTGAAACCGTGGCTCAAACCGATAAGGTCGAAATTGAGAAATTGCTCGCTTAAAAACGCCAGCAGCAGCAAAGGCTGTATGCAAAAAGACAGCAGCAGCTTGCTCGGGCCGAACCCGGAGCCGAATGATGTGCTGGTACGCTTCGATTGCATGACTGGTTAAAAAACTACATTAAGCTGCGGTTAAAATAAAAAACGTGTATTCGAAAACTACCGTACACATCGGAATTTAGGCTGCCGATTAGCGATATTCGATAAACATTAGCCAAAGTGGGGGCAGATAATAACGCAAAAATTCCGCCGGTAACACTTTTGTTGACTCTAACCATCCTGACAGATTCGTGGGGATGCCGGCACCAAGCCGATAACGACGAGGCTATTCTAGCGGCGCGCCTTGAAAAAATCCGTCAACAGCTCGGCGCAATCGGCTTGCAACACCCCGCCCAGCCAGTCGATTTTATGATTCAAAAACGGCGCGTCGCTGAGTTGCAGGGCATGGCAGACCGCGCCGCGTTTCGGATCGTAAGCGCCGAACACCAGGCGCTTGACGCGGGCGTGGGCGATGGCGCCCATGCACATCACGCAGGGTTCCAGGGTTACATATAAAGTGGTGCCGATTAAGCGGTAGTTTTCGACGGCCATCCCGGCTTTTCGCAGGGCTTGCATTTCGGCGTGAGCGGTGGGGTCGTGCAGTTGAATCGGCTGGTTCCAACCTTCGGCAATACAGCGCTCGTCCCGCACCAGCACGGCACCCACCGGCACTTCGCCCTGCTGTTCGGCCCGTTGCGCCAGCCGCAAGGCGTGCCACATCCAATCCTCGTCCGTCATAGCGTGGCTTTGCCCAGCCTGTCGTTCACCGCCGCCCATTCTTCGATGGCCGGCGGCTGTTCCACCAAAATACTGTCCAGGCCGAAACTGTCCAGCTTGCGCAACGCACTATACAGGGCGGCTTCATAGTCTTCGGCCTTGTCGGGCAAATGCAGCAAATGTTCGCAAGGCAATGCCGACAATTCGGGACTGAACGCCAAAACGCCCACCTGCTTGCCCTGCCCGCATTGCCGATCGAACTCGTTCAACAACGCGCCAGATTCGCACAAATAGGCCGGCGTGCCGGGCGCGTAATGCGCCGCCAACATGCCGGGCGCGCGGATTTTGTGCTGGGATTTTAACGAGACCGGGGTCTGCAAAACCTGTTCCAGCTGGCTGCGGGTTATCCGGCCGGGCCGCAAAATCGTCGGCCGGCTGTCGGTCAAATCGATAATGGTCGACTCCAAGCCCACGCTGCAAGGTCCGCCATCAAGAATGCAGTCGACCGCATCGCCCAACTCGTCCGCCACATGCTGCGCCAGCGTCGGGCTGATGCGGCCGAAGCGGTTGGCGGACGGCGCGGCAATACCGCCGCCGAACACCCGCAACAACCACAAGGCCACCGGATTATTCGGCACCCGCAACGCCACCGTATCCTGCCCGCCGGTAACGGCCAACGGCACCGAAGCCTTTTTGCGTAGCACCATGGTCAGCGGCCCCGGCCAAAACTCGCTGGCCAGCCGCCAGGCGGCCTCCGGAATATCGATCGCCCAGTCTTTGATTTGCAGGGCATAGGCCAAATGCACGATTAAAGGATGATCCGCCGGCCGGCCCTTGGCGGCAAAAATTTTCGCCACCGCCGCCGGATTGGCTGCATCCGCGCCCAAACCGTAAACGGTTTCGGTGGGTATCGCCACCAGTTTGCCCTGCCGCAACAAAGCGGCGGCGTGTTCGATGGATTGTGGGTTAACGGCCGTGGGGGTCAAAATGCAAGGCTCTATTATGAAGATTTAAAGGCTTATTTTAACTGTTCGCTGTGGTTCATGAGGGGAATATTCAACTCACGGGTGGAAACGCTTTTGGTTGGCTCGGGTAGCCATGTAGGTCAGGTTGCGCGATAGCGTTACTTGACATTTCAGCGTTGATTGCCACATAACCGCTATCGCGGCAATGTGGCCTACGACTAAATTTAAGCGAAACCATG
>NZ_JANIBK010000102.1 GCF_024505165.1 Methylomonas rivi | reverse complement strand
CCTTGATGGCGGGCGGTGCCGATGCCGGCGCGGACGGGGCCGCCGACAGGGCAAAACCCAGCACGGTTGTACTGTGCCGAACCGCCTCGGCCAGCACGGCGTCATGGTCCGGCAGTTTGCCGAGCAGTTGCCTTTTCTCGGCGGATAGTTGCCAAAAATCCAGCATGGCTTGCGGCGAGGTGCGGTCTTTTTCGGCAAAGATAATATCGACGGCAACGGCGGCCGGTTCAGCGGCCTGCAAAAGAGTCAGCAGCTCGGCAATACGGGTGCGCGGCCACGGCCATTGCCCAAGCCGGTTCAGGCTGTCGTCGTCGATAGCGATGATTCTGACCGGGGCATCGCGGTAAAGCCGAGGCTGGAGGCGTTGAAACTGGTCGAAGGTGGCGTTGCGCACGATTTGGAGCGGCAACGGGTCCCACAGATATAGGCCGCCGCAGCCCAGCAGGGTTGCCAGCAACACGCCGCAACCGAGTATCAGCCGGAGTGGAGTGGCTTTTAACAGCATGGCTTGGGGCGAACGGAAGGGGCTGGTTAGGCGGGAGGGCCGAGAAACTCGAATATGTCCACTTCGTCTATTTGTTCGGGCAGCAAGTATTTGACGGCAAATTCTTTATACACGCCGGAGGTTAAAAACAACTCGAATACATCGGGATCGATGTGGCGATTTTTCTTCATGTTGCAGAGAATTTTTATCGACTCGGACAGTTTATAAGGCCGCTTGTAAGGCCGGTCGGAGGCGGTAATGGCCTCGAAAATATCGGCAACCGCCATGATCCGCGCCGGAATGGACAACTCTCTTTCGGTCAGTTTGCGCGGATAACCGCGTCCGTCCAGGGTTTCGTGGTGAGTGGTGGCGTATTCCGGTACCCGCTGCAAAAAATCCGGGAAGGGAATTTTTTCCAGCAGATTGATGGTTTCGATGATGTGTTCGTTGATTTTGTAACGCTCTTCGGCGGTCAGGGTACCTTTTTGTATGGACAGGTTATAAATCTCGCCATAATTGAACATATTGTCCGGGATGGTCATTTTAATACCCAGGGCCGGATCGGGGACTTGATTGGGCGGGCGGGGCACGATGTGCTTGGGTTTGTCGGCCAGTAATCGCTCCGTTACCGGTAAAGCGGGCTTATCTTCGGCCTGCAGGCGCAGGGTGTCTTGCTGCGACAGCCCCAGGGTGTCGTCGAAATAGCGTAGCCAGGTTTTTTCGGCGATGGACTTGATGCGTTCGCAATCGCTGGGATGCATCGATTCGCGCCCCATATTGCAGTCGGCGATAAAGGCAAAGTCCGCCATGAGTTCGGCCTTTTCCCGTTCGAAGCGTTGGTGGGTTTCCAGGTCGTTGCCGCCGTCCAGCAGCGTTTCCAGCCGCCTGATGTCGGCGTCGCGCAATAACACTTCGAAGCGCATGCGGATTTCGTGGATGCGGTTGAACAGCATGTCCAGTTTGGTGGCTTTTTCGATCACATACTCGGGCGTGGTAACTTTGCCGCAATCGTGCAACCAAGCGCCGACCCTGAATTCCAGCCATTGGTCTTCGGATTCGAAATTGAAATTTGCCAGGGGCCCGTGGTTTTGCCGGCAGGCGGCTTCGGCCAGCATCACGGCCAGTTCCGGTACCCGCACGCAATGGTGGCCGGTATGCGGGCTTTTGGTATCGATGGCGGACGCCAGAACCCGAATGATGCTTTCAGTGGTGGCTTTCTGGCCCTCGATCAGTTGCAAATTATCCAGGGCGATGGCGGATTGAGCCGCCAGGGCTTCCACCAGTTCGACAATATCTTCGGGAAAGGGAATCACGGCACCGGTTTCCGGATCCAGCGCATTGAAAAATTGCAGAACACCGATGACCTGGCCGTTGCGCGGCGCCAGGGGCACGGTTAGTAGGGAAACGGTCCGGTAACCCGTTTTGGCGTCAAAGGCTTGGGTGCCGCTACAGTCGAAGCGGGTCTCGGTATAGGCGTTATCGATGATGACGGTTTGCTTGTGGTTGGCGGCATAGGTCGAGGCATAGCGGTCGTTGATGTGCCCGGTGGCCGGATCGTACAGCGCGATTTCCTGGAAAGGCAGGGCATCGTCGCGGGTGCGGATGGCAAAGCGTAACGATTGGTTCTTGGTCACCAGAAAAAGGGTGCCGCCATCGCAATGCAGCAGCTTTTGGCCCTGGCGGAGGATGTGCGTCAGCAAACGGTCGCGGCTTTTTTCCTGCGACATCATCAAGCCGCTGTCGATCAGCATATTCAACTTGGCGGTTCTGACCTTGACTTGACGTTCAAGCAGATGCTCGGCCGCCTGATGAACCTTGAAACAGTGGCGGAAAGCCAACGCGTTTCTGGTTTTTAAAGCCACATCGCCGGCGGCCGGCGGGGTCGTTATAAAGTCGGTGGCGCCCAGTTCCAGCGCGGCGTTGCGTTGGGTTTCGGAGGCCGGGGCGGATAAGACCAGGACGGGGAGTTCGGGCAATAAAAATTGCCGCCGCACTAGCGGCAAAAGTTTGTCAACCTCGAACCCTTCGGCATCGATGTCCAGGAACAGGATGTCGAAATTACCCCTCACTAATTCCGGTATTATTTGGTCGGCATCGGTTAGCAGGTAGGTATCGCACTGGCTGGCGGACGCTTCGATAATTCGTTGCAAGGCCGGCCCGCTAATCGCATCGCTATACAGCAAGGCTTGCGGTATGGTTATGGCGGAGAGGGGCTCGGAATTCACGATGGCTGTTTAGGGAAGCATAAAAAATTAAGAGGGGCTGAATTTCTCAAGACGGTTCGGCATAGGGTTATAAAAAAGTTTCGGCTGTTTTTCGCGCTTAATCCGCAATGTATGACTATTATTGAGACTTGTCTAGTGACGGCGTCAAATTGATACCGGTGCCCAAGACTGAATATCGACAAGTATAGCGGGTCGGGAAAATTGTTAAAGAGAGCCGTAAATGCCTTTGGGAGGGGAAAATGATAAAGCTGAGTATGACGGTATTGGCGCTGGCATTAAGCCTGTTGCCGGCCGAGGTTTGGGCCGAGAGCGGCGTGTTGGGGTTTGTGAAAATTGTCGAGGGCGACGCCAGTATTACGGCGGAGCAAGGCACTGTGCCGGCTCAACCCGGAGTGCCATTGTTTCTGGGCAATTTGCTTAAAACGGGCGCGAACGGCCGGATGGGCGTGACTTTTAAAGACAATACCATCATGTCTTTGGGGCCGGACACCGAGCTGCGTATCGATGAATATCTGTTCGCCCCGGCCAAAAGCGAATTGAAATTGGCGGCGAGTCTACTCAAGGGCACCTTGCATTATATTTCCGGTGTGATTGCCAAACTCAAACCGGAGGCGGTATCTGTAAAAACCCCGGCCGGTATTATCGGGGTCAGGGGCACGCGCTTTTTGGCCAAGGCGGAGGCGGAATAATGGCTAAGCATAACAAAACCAGTACGGCCGCTTTTCCCTCTTTGCGGGCGATATGCTTGCCGCTTGCCTTGGGGCTAAGCGGCTGTTCTCAATCCTATGTGGTTTTGCTGGCGGAAGACGACGGCAGCCTCGGCAAGGTGGAGGTTACCACTCAGCAAGGCACCACCTTGTTGGAGAATAACCGGGATGCCGTGAATTTCAAAGGCGAAGCCGGAAAAACCTTTGCCGTCAGCGAGCAGCGGATCAAGGAAGATTTCGGTGCCGCGATGGCGGCCAGTCCGGAAAAACCGCGGTCGTTT
Source organism: Methylomonas rivi (assembly GCF_024505165.1). GTDB lineage: Bacteria > Pseudomonadota > Gammaproteobacteria > Methylococcales > Methylomonadaceae > Methylomonas > Methylomonas rivi. The sequence continues at coordinate 10,467 of NZ_JANIBK010000102.1, read as the reverse complement.
TATTTGTATTTCGAAGGCGGCACGGCGACGCTGACGGCGGAGTCCATGGCCGGTATTCCCGAAATCATTGCGGAAATCAAGCGGCGGCCGGCGGCCGATATTTCGATCATCGGCCATACCGATACGGTCGGCGACGAGCAAACCAATGCCCGCTTGAGTCTGGAAAGGGCGAAATCGGTGGCGGCGTTATTCGCCGAGGCCATGCCGGACGCCGGCAAGGTCACGGTGGATTCGCATGGGGAAAAGAATCTGTTGATAGCGACGCCGGATAATACCGATGAACCGAAAAACCGCCGGGTAGAAGTTACTGTTCGGTGACGGATTAAGCGGAACGCCAACCGGGAATGCCCGCGTTACCGGTTGGCGGTTGTTATTTAATTGACCTTGATCAATTCCACATCGAAAATCAATGCGGCGTTGGGGCCGATGTCGCGGCCGGCGCCGCGTTCGCCGTAGGCCAGATTGGACGGGATGAAAAAGCGGTATTTGGCGCCTTCCTTCATTAATTGCAGGCCTTCGGTCCAGCCGGCAATGACCCGGTTGAGCGGAAAGGTGGCCGGTGCGCCGCGGCCGTAGGAACTGTCGAATTCCTTGCCGTCGATTGTGGTGCCTTTGTAATGCACGGTGACATTGTCGGCGGCTTTGGGCGACGCGCCCGTGCCCGCCGTGAAGACGAAATATTGCAGCCCGCTGGCCGTGGTGACGATGCCGGCGTTTTGGGCGTTGTCCGCCAGAAATTTTTCGCCGGCGGCTTTGTTTTCGGCGGGCGTGGTGGCGTTGGCCATGGAGAACATAATAAATCCTGTAATAAAAGCGATTAAAGTGGCGATGATGCGGTTTCGTAAAGATTTCAAGGGTTTGCTCCTGGTAATAATTTATTATTTAACGGGTTACAAGCCATAACCGGCTTCGCCGCAAAAATGCCGCGATTGCTAATCTTGGCCCTCGGCTGTTATTTCCGGCGATTGGTTACCCGCTTAGTTTATCAGTTTTCGCTGTCCAGCTCTTGTCTGCAAGCGGCCAGCTGGGCGTCGTATTGCCAGGCGCGCTGATGGACTTTTTGGGCGGCGTTCAGCAGCCAGCGCTTGTTTTTATACTGTTGGCGGCTATAACCGCTGTGGCCTTCGTGGTAGGCCAAGTAAAGATTTTGGGCATCGGTGTAAGGAATGCCCAATTTCCGGTTACTAATGGCGCAGTACCAAGCCACGAAATCGCAGCTATCGGCAAAGTCTTCCCGGTCGGCCCAGCGCTTGCCGGTTTGGCGCTGATAGTCGGACCAGGTACCGTCCTGAGCCTGCGGATAACCGTAGGCGCTGCTGGAGCGAAACCAGGGGATAAAGCCCAATAGCGTGGGCCGGGGCGGTTCGGCATCGGCGATAAAACTGGATTCCTGAAAAATGATGGACATCTGCACCGCGACCGGCACCCCCCAGCGGCGGGAAGCGGCCAGAGTGGCCTGGTACCAATCGTCTTTTTCCCGGAAAATTTGGCAAACATTCTGAACGTTTTTAGGCGGAATGGTTGCGCAGGCGGATAAAAGGACTAAGCTTATGATCAATAATGAATTTAGTTTCATTTCATCCGAGCTCCCGGTTAAAACAAATGTGAAGTGAGTGTCATGATGAACGCAATGCAAATAGAAGAAAATCGCGCATACCGTAAAAATCTTAGCAGCCACGGCCTGATTTATCTCGGTTTCGAAGAGCACCCGATCAAAGTCATCAATCTGTCGCTGAGCGGGCTGTTGGCGGAATTAAGCGATAAACACCCCGAACACCGGATAAAAGACATTTTTAATAGTTTACAAGTTTCGCCGCGGGTGGACATCTATCTGCCGGAAATGCGGGTGGCCGGAGAAGCGGAAGTCGTGCGGGTTGAAGCGACCGACGACGGATTATTGATCGGCATTGAGTTTCGAGACTTGTCTTACGACATCGATAATTTGCTGTATAACCGCCGGGCCTACCGTAAAAACCTCAGTACGTTGGGAGAAATCGTCATCGGCGGCAACGAATATGTGTTTACCACCCAGAATGTGTCGGTGGACGGTTTGATGGTACGCATTGCCCGGTTGCTTGACGTCGAGGCCGGTAGCCGGCTGCCTTTTAGCTTCAAGGAATTGCAGCTGGAAGGCGAAGCCGAGGTGATTTGGGCCGAATCGGATGAACATTCGACCTTGCTGGGTTTGAAATATGTGCATCTGGCGCGGGATTTGTTCCCCGGCGTGCCGCGTTTTATTCGGGACCAAGTCTTATCGGTCTGACAGGCGGTCTCTGTTTCGGTTCAGCCAAAATTCGCGCGCCAGGCCGTGGGCCGCATCCTGGCTGTCCGCCCTGCCCAACAGTTTTAAAGCCACGGCCGCGGTGCCGATGACGGTCGCTTCGGCGAATTCGTCTTCCCATCGCCCTTGCCATAAGGCTTTCAGCTGTTGCGGGTTCAATTCCTCGTCTTTCATGTGCCGTCTGGCGAATAAGGCCGGCCAAAGCTCATCGATCAATTCGCCGTTGCACACGCTTTGCACCAGACATTCGACGTCCGGGTTGCGTTCGGTTTCGCCGCCTTCGCCTTTTAGCACCGCCATGTTGCGTTCGCCCAATAACAACGCCGCTTTTTGATGCACTTGCCGGTAGCTGGGATGAAAAATGCCTTGAATGCTGTGGCCGGCCCGTAGCGGATTCAGTAATCGCACCAAGGTATGCACTGGCGAGCGCAAGCCCATTACCGGGCGCAGATTGATCATATCGAACAGCATGGGGCAGATATGCTGCAGCGACAGGTAGCTGAAATTGTTTGCCAGCAGTTGTTGTTCGGCTTCCGCCAGCGAATGCGCCGCAGGTATGCCTAGTATCTCCAAAACCTTTTCGGTATAGACCCGGCCCTGGGTATGACCGCCGGCACCGTGCATGAATACCTTGATGCCGTTTTCCGCCAGTAAAAAGGTCGACAGCAAAAACCAGGGCAGATGGCGGCGCTTGCCGGCGTAAGAGGACCAGTCCAGATCAACCGATACCGATGGAGTATGAGAAAAACTTTCTTTTGCGGCCGATACAAATCCCGCCAGCTCTTCGCAGGTTTCTTCCTTGACGCGCATCAGCATTAAAAACGCACCCAGCTGAATCGGCTGTACTTCGCCGGCCAGAATCATTTTCATGGCCCGGTAAGCTTCGTCCTGGGTTAACGGGCGCGAGCCTTTTTTGCCCTTACCCAAAATTTTGATGAATTCGGCAAACGGATGTTCCGGTTCGGTCAGGCTCATGATATGGACAGTGGGAAGTAGTGGTCGATCAACAAGGCGGCGAAAATCAGCATTAAATAGACTATCGAATAGCCGAAGGTGCGCATGGCGGTTTTATTGTCTTTTTTACGCATCATTTGCACCGCGTAATACAGAAATCCCAGCCCCAGCAGCACGGCGGATATTAAATAAATCAACCCGCTCATGCCGGTCAGATATGGCAGCAGGGTAGTGATCAGCAGCAAAATGGTGTACAGCAGGATTTGCAGACGGGTAAATTCGACGCCGTGGGTAACCGGTAGCATCGGAATGGAGACCTTGGCGTATTCCTCGCGGCGGGCAATGGCCAGAGCCCAGAAATGCGGCGGGGTCCAGACGAAAATGATCAACACCAATAGCAAGGCATGGGGGTGTATTTCGCCGGTAATGGCGGCCCAGCCCAGCAGCGGCGGCGCGGCGCCGGCAATGCCGCCGATGACGATGTTTTGCGGGGTCATTTTTTTCAGATAAACGGTGTAAATCACCGCATAACCTATCAACGACAGAAAGGTCAGAAACGCGGTCAGGACATTGACTTTTATAATCAGCACCGCCATGGCAATCGCACCGATGATGCCGGCAAATATTAATACATTTTGCGAATTCAGGTCACCGGTAGGCAAGGGCCTGTTTTTGGTGCGGGCCATTTGCCCATCGGCGATTTGGTCGATGAAATGGTTGATGGCCGCCGCAGAGGATGCGGCCAGCGCAATCCCCAGCGTGCCGTAGAAAAAATTGCCGAGCGGCGGCCAGCCGGGCACGGCCAACAGCATGCCGACGATGGCGGTAAACACGATTAAAGCCACCACCCTGGGTTTACAGAGTTCCAGATAGTGTCGCCAGGATAATACGCTGCTTTGGTCTGTCATTCGCGTCCGAATAGTTTAGATGGCATTAAAGCTATAGAATAACAGTGAACCTTTGATTATTGAAATCGTCACAGGCGCTCATCTTTTCTATCAATGAGGGAGTTATGAAATTGGAATTGTTGAAACCCGGTATCGCGGCAGTGATGCTGCTGTGCCCAGCTTGGCAGGCCTTTGCCGAAGACGGCAAGGTGCATGAACAGGTTTTGGACAACGGTCTGAAAATCCTGGTCAAAGAAGACCATAGAGCGCCCGTGGTGGTGTCGCAAATCTGGTACAAGGTCGGCGGCAGTTACGAACCGGGTGGTATCACCGGCATTTCGCATATGCTGGAACACATGATGTTCAAGGGGACTCAACAGTATCCGGCCGGCGAATTTTCCCGCATCATCGCCGAGAACGGCGGCCAGGAAAACGCCTTTACCGGTAGCGATTACACGGCCTATTTTCAAACCCTGGAAAAATCGCGCCTGGAAATCAGCTTTAAATTGGAAGCGGACAGGATGCGCAATCTGGACTTGAAAGCCGAGGAATTGGAAAAAGAACTGCAGGTGGTCACGGAGGAACGCCGCATGCGCACCGATGACCAGCCGCGCGCCAAAACCCAAGAACAATTCAATGCGGTCGCCTTTACCAATAGCCCCTATCAAAATCCGGTGATAGGCTGGCCCTCCGATATCGCCAATTACAAAGTCGAGGATCTCAAGGCCTGGTATCAACAATGGTATGCCCCCAATAACGCCACGCTGGTGGTGGTGGGCGATGTCGACGCCGGGCAAACCATAGCATTGGCCGAACGCTATTTCGCCGGTTTAAAACCCAGCGACATCCAGCCGATCAAGCCGCGGGCGGAAACCGAGCAAAAAGGTACCCGCAAGTTGACCGTCAAGGCGCCGGCCAAATTGCCGTATCTGATGATGGGCTACAAGGTGCCGGTTTTGAACACCGCCAAGCCGGAATGGGAAGCCTACGCGCTGGAAGTGCTGGCCGGTATTCTGGACGGCGGCAACGGCGCCCGCTTGTCGACCCGCTTGGTTCGCGGCCAGCAAATCGCCGTCTCCGCCGGAGCCGGTTACGACATGAACTCGCGGCTGGCGGATATGTTTTTGCTGGAGGCCACCCCGGCGGAAGGCAAGAGCGTATTCGACCTGGAATATGCCTTGAAGCAGGAAGTCTATCAACTGCAAAGCGAATTGGTCAGTCAAGAGGAATTGCAACGCATCAAGGCGCAAGTGCTGGCCAACGACATTTACCAAAAGGACTCCAATTTCTATCAAGCCATGCAGCTGGGTTTGCTGGAAACGGTGGGCATAGGTTGGCAAAAAGCCGATCAATACGTGCAAAACATCAATCGGGTCACCGCCGAACAAGTGCGCTCGGTGGCGCGTAAATACCTGATCGACGACACCTTGACCGTAGCCTATCTGGACCCGCAACCTATCACCGAAGCTCCCAAACCCGCAAAACTGACTGGAGGTCACCATGCGTTTTAATCTGATCGGCTTGTTTTTGTTGGTATTAAGCCAAACAAGCTGGGCCAATGTGGCGATTCAACATTGGCAAACCAGCCAGGGAACCCGCGTTTATTTCGTGCAAACGCCCAGTTTGCCGATGGTGGATATACGGGTGGCGTTCGATGCCGGCAGCGCCCGCGACGATGCGCAATTCGGTCTGGCCGCTTTGACCTCGGCCATGCTGGATACCGGTGCCGGCGATTGGAACGCCGACCAGATCGCCAGCCGCTTCGATGCGGTGGGCGCGGCATTTTCGGCGGGGGTTTCCGAAGATATGGCCTGGCTGTCGTTACGCAGTTTGACCGAGACGGCCTTCTTCGACCAGGCGTTCGATACCTTTGCCGCCATACTGGCTCGGCCGATATTCAACGACGACGACTTTCAGCGCGAAAAAAACCGCACCCTGGCGGGCCTGAAGCACAGGGAAGAATCGCCGGGCGCCTTGGCCGGTATCGCCTTCAGTAAAGCCTTGTACCGCGACCATCCTTATGCGCATCCCGAGGAAGGCATGGTGGAAACCGTGGCCGGTTTCGAAGCCGAGGATTTGAAAGCGTTCTACAAAAAATATTACGTTTCGGCCAACGCCATCGTGGTGATCGTGGGCGATTTGCAGAAGCCTCGGGCCGAACAACTGGCGGAAAAATTGATGGCCGGCTTGCCGGTAGGCGAAAAACCGGCCGAGATTCCGCCGGTGCTTATGCCGGATCGCGCCAGCACGCAACGTATCGATTTCCCATCCAGCCAAACGCACGTGCTGGCGGGCATGCCGGGCACGCATCGCAAGGATCCGGACTATTTCGCCTTGTATGTGGGCAACCATATTTTGGGCGGCGGCAGCTTGGTTTCCAGATTGTTTGACGAAGTACGGGAGAAACGCGGTCTGGCGTATAGCGCATCCAGCCAGTTCATGCCGCTGTACCGGGAGGGGCCTTTCGTTATGAGCCTACAGACCCGTAACGATCAGACCGATCGGGCGATTGCTGTGATGGATGAAACGTTAAACGATTTCATCAAAAACGGCCCCACCGAAGCCGAGTTGGTGGCGGCCAAGAAAAACATCACCGGCGGTTTTGCCTTGCGCACCGACAACAATGCCAAGCTGACCGATTACGTTAGCATGATCGGTTTTTACCGGCAGCCGCTGGATTACCTGGATCAATTTCCGGCCAAGGTCGAAGCGGTGAGTGTGCAGGATGTTAAGGATGCATTCCAGCGCAGAATCAAGCCGGAATGGTTGCAAACCGTCACGGTCGGCGGCGCAACGGATAGCAAATAAGATATGAGCGGCAAGCTGCGCATCATAGGCGGCGAATGGCGCAGCCGGCCCGTCGTATTCGACGATGCCCCGGGTCTGCGGCCGACGCCGGCGCGGGTGCGGGAAACCTTGTTCAACTGGCTGCAAGCCGATGTGGCCAACAGCCGCTGCCTGGATTTATTCGCCGGCAGCGGCGCCCTGGGTTTCGAAGCCGCCTCGAGGGGCGCCGGACAGGTGGTACAGGTGGAAAACAATCCGCAAACCTGCCGGAAACTGAAGGAAAATTGCGCGCTATTGGCAACCGATCGTATCGAGGTTGTGCAAGCCGATGTCTTGCAATTTATAGAACGGGGAAGCGCGGCCTTCGATTTGATTTTTCTGGATCCGCCGTTTGGGCAGGGTTTGGTGGGGCCGGTTTGCCGGCAACTGGCCGAAGCGGGCTTGCTGGCACCGCACGGTAAAATTTATATCGAAACCGAACGCAAATTGGCGTTGAACGATTTGCCCGGCCATTGGCGGCAATTGAAACACAAGCAGGCCGGCGAGGTGGCTTATAGCCTTTATCAAAGCCAATAAAGCCTAAAAAACCGGGGATCGGCGGATTTTTGCCTGCTTTTATCGCCGGGATGCTTTAGAATCCGCCCTCCCAAAACAAAACTATCGCCATGCAAATTACCGCAATTTACCCGGGGACATTCGACCCGATTACCAACGGCCATCTCGATCTGATTCATCGGGCGTCAAGGCTGTATGAAAAGGTCATCGTGGCGGTGGCGGAAAGCCGCGGCAAACAGCCGTTGTTTGAGCTGGATGAGCGGGTGGCGCTGATCGAAGGCGTGGTAGACGAATTTCCCAATGTAGAGGTGATCGGCTTTAATAATTTGTTAGTGGAATGCGCCAAGCAGCACCGGGCCAGCGTCATCCTGCGCGGCTTGCGGGCGGTATCGGATTTTGAATACGAATTTCAAATGGCGGGCATGAACCGCCGGTTGGCGCCGGATATCGAAACCGTGTTTTTAACGCCCGCCGAGCAATATGAATTTATTTCTTCCAGCATGATCCGGGAAATTGCCCGCCTGAACGGCGATGTATCGAGTTTTGTGGCGGATTCGGTTAAAGAACAGTTAATCAATAAATTTAAAGCGGAGTAAATTATGGCCTTGATTATTAGCGATGAATGCATTAATTGCGATGTCTGCGAGCCGGAATGCCCCAACGGTGCCATTTCCCAAGGCGAAGACATTTATGTGATCAATCCGTCGCTGTGTACCGAGTGTGTCGGACACCACGACAAACCGCAATGTATGGAAGTGTGCCCGGTCGATTGCATCAGCAAGGACCCTATTCATGCGGAAGACCAGGCGGCGTTGTACCAAAAATATTTGCAGTTGATCGGTTAACCGGCTTTGCCGGCCCGCGGCGAAGGCCCGGGCTCCGATTACGCGTTATCCGCCGGCCCGCAATGCGATACAATGGCGGCGGTTTTCGTTCGACAACATGTTCCCCCTTCTTCTTCAATCCCAACCAGCGAGTCCGTCATGCCAGAAAATATTTCCAATAATGCCCTAATCCTTGCCCTATTGTCTTTAAACGGCGAAATTGCCATTCAGAACGATTATCTGGAGTCTGGAGAAATTCCCGAGGAAGAAGTCGAGAACGAGCGGGAAGTGCTGGAAGACCTTGAACAAGCCTTCATGGAATTCGTGGATGTTTACAAAGCCCGTGCCCGCAACGACCAGTCTTTACCGAGCCTGGAAGAATTGTTGGCGGGCGAAGAGTAAGCGTTAAGCATCGGCTTTACGGCCTCGAATTCCAAGACTTTCGAGGCGTTTGCGCAGTTCCTATCAGGATAGGTAAGCCGGCGGTTGTCGGCTTTATTTTTTGATCGGCACCATTCCGGTCCATTACCCTCGCGCCATGAAATATAAAGATTTAAGAGACTTCATTCAGCAACTTGAAAAGCAGGGAGAACTGAAGCGTATCCGCGCGGAAGTCGACCCCTATCTGGAAATGACCGTGATTTGCGACCGGGTGCTGAAACAAGGCGGCCCAGCTCTGCTGTTTGAAAATCCTAAAGGCTCCAATATTGCCGTGCTGGGCAATTTATTCGGCACCCCCAAACGGGTGGCCATGGGCATGGGGGCCAAGGATGTAGGCGAATTGCGCGGCATCGGCGAACTGTTGGCTTATTTAAAGGAGCCGGAACCGCCCAAGGGCATCAGGGATGCCATGGACAAACTGCCGGCTTTCAAGCAAGTGCTGAATATGGCACCCAAGCTGGTCGGTTCGCCGCCGTGTCAGGAAGTGATACGCATCGGCGACGAGGTCGACTTGTCGGTTTATCCCATCCAGACCTGCTGGCCGGAAGACGCGGCGCCGCTGATTACCTGGCCGCTGGTGATCACCAAGGGCCCCAATAAGGACAGGCAAAACCTGGGTATTTACCGGCAACAGGTGATAGGCAAAAACAAACTCATCATGCGTTGGCTGGCGCATCGCGGCGGCGCCTTGGATTTCAAGGAATGGCAGGAAAAATATCCCGGCAAACCGTTTCCGGTGGCGGTGGCCCTGGGTGCCGACCCGGCGACGATACTGGCCGCCGTGACGCCGGTACCCGATGCCTTGTCCGAATACGCCTTTGCCGGCCTGTTGCGCGGCGGCAAGACCGAAGTCGCCAAGTGTTTGAGTAACGACTTGCAGGTGCCGGCCAGCGCCGAAATCGTCCTGGAAGGCTTTATCTATCCCGGAGAAACCGCGCCGGAAGGCCCCTACGGCGACCATACCGGCTATTACAACGAAGTGGACGAATTTCCGGTGTTTACCGTCGAACGCATCACCCAGCGGCAGGTGCCGATTTACCACAGCACTTACACCGGCCGCCCGCCCGACGAACCGGCGATTTTGGGCGTGGCTTTAAATGAAGTGTTCGTGCCGATATTGCAAAAACAGTTTCCGGAAATCGTCGACTTTTACCTGCCGCCGGAAGGCTGTTCGTACCGGATGGCGGTGATCAGCATGAAGAAACAATATGCCGGCCACGCCAAGCGGGTGATGCTGGGTACCTGGTCGTATTTGCGCCAGTTCATGTACACCAAATTCGTCATCGTGGTGGACGACGACGTCGATGTGCGCAACTGGCAGGACGTGATTTGGGCCATTACCACCCGCATGGATCCGGCCCGGGACTTGACGATCCTGGAAAATACCCCGATAGATTACCTGGATTTCGCTTCGCCGGTGTCCGGGTTGGGTTCCAAGGTCGGCTTCGACGCCACCAACAAGTGGCCTGGAGAAACCAGCCGCGAGTGGGGCAGGCCCATCGTGATGCGCGACGACGTGCTGAAAAAAGTGGACGCCATGTGGGATACGCTGTTCAATTAACAACAAGTTTGTCTGTTTGAGCGGATTGGCGTAGATGCGAGTGAGCCATCTTATCCAATGACGGCGATTTGAACTTTAAAGGCGCACTTGCGTAGCCTGGATGAAGCAAAGCGCAATCCGGGATTTGACGACCTTCATTTTCCCGGATTCCATTTCATTGCATCCGGGCTACGCTGG
>NZ_JANIBK010000101.1 GCF_024505165.1 Methylomonas rivi | reverse complement strand
CTGCGGCCGGCGGGTGGTTTATAGGTTAGGATTTTTCCAGCAATTGCGCATGGGCCGCCGCCAAGCGGGCCACCGGAATACGCGGCGCGGAGCAAGATACATAATTCAAGCCCAAACCATGCACAAACCGTATGGATTTCGGATGGCCGCCGTGCTCGCCGCAAATACCCACTTTCAAATCCGGGCGTTGTTGCCGGCCCCATTCCACCGCCATTTTCATCAGTTTGCCCAAGCCTTGAATATCCAGGGTTTCGAAGGGATTGTCCTGCAATAAACCGGAATCCTCATACAGCGGCAAAAATTTGTTTTCCGCATCTTCTCTTGAGAATGAGAAGGTTGCTTGTGTCAAATCGTTGGTGCCGAAGGAGAAAAATTCGGCGGTTTCCGCCAGATTGTCCGCGCGGGTGCAGGCGCGCACGGTTTCTATCATGGTGCCGAATTTGAATTTCAGGCTGATTTTGTATTGCGCTTCCACTTCCGCCTGAATCTCGTCCACGAACTGTTTTACCTTTTTCAGTTCTTGCGCGGTGATGACTTGCGGCACCATGATTTCCGGTTCCACCGGAATACGCTGTTTAACGCAACGGGCGGCGGCCTCCAGAATCGAGCGGATCTGCATTTTGTAGATTTCCGGATAGCTCATGCCCAAACGCACGCCGCGATGGCCCAGCATGGGGTTAACTTCGTACAGTTCCAATACCTTGTCCAGCATCATTTGCTTTTTGGCGATGGCTTCCACAATGACTTCTTCGTTCAGCAAATTGAACGGGGCGGGCAGTTCGGCGTGGCCGGCCAGAGTATCCAAGGTAACGCGCTGACCCTTGACGATAGTCAGATAATGTTTCAGCGCATCCAGTTCATCCAGCAACTGGTGTTCGTTCGGCAAAAACTCGTGCATGGGCGGATCGAGCAAACGCACGGTGACGGGATACGGCGACATGGCTTCGAACAACTGCTCGAAATCGTCGCGTTGGATAGGGAACAGCTTTGCCAGAGCGGCTTCGCGTTCCTCGGTGCCGTTGGCCAGTATCATGTCGATAACCAACGGCAGGCGGTCGACGGCGTTAAACATGCGTTCGGTACGGCACAAACCGATACCCTTGGCGCCGTATTCCACCGCCAGTTTGGCCATGGCGGGGGTGTCGGCATTGGCATGCACGCGCAAGCGGGCATTGTCGTCCGCCCAACTCAACAGGGTTTTCAGGTCCTGCGAAAAAGTGGCTTTGATGGTCGGAATGCGGCCCAAAAAGATATCGCCGGTGCTGCCGTCGATGGTGATTAAATCGCCTTCCTTGATATGAATATCGCCGACGATGGCCAAGCGTGCCCGCACATCGACCCGAATATCTTCCGCGCCGGCCACGCAGGCTTTGCCCATGCCGCGCGCCACCACGGCGGCATGCGAGGTCTTGCCGCCGCGGCTGGTCAAAATGCCTTGGGCGGCGAAAAAACCGTGGATGTCTTCTGGTTTGGTTTCCTCGCGCAATAAAATCAGGTCGGCGCCGGTTTTACCCAGGCGCACCGCGGTATCCGCATCGAAGACGCATTTGCCGCAGGCGGCGCCCGGCGAGGCGGGCAGGCCTTGGGCGATGGCTTGTTGACCGTGATCGAGCGCCAATTGCGGATGCAGCAATTGTTCCAGCAACTCGGGGTTGATGCGCAGCAGGGCGCGCTCCTTGCTGATTAAGCCTTCGTTGACCATGTCGATCGAGGTTTTTACCATCGCCGCCGCGTTCATTTTACCGTTACGGGTTTGCAGGCAATACAGCACGCCGCGCTCGATGGTGTATTCGTAATCCTGCACTTCCTGGTAATGCGCTTCCAGTTTGTTGCGCAGTTCGACGAGCTGGCGATATTGCTCAGGCATTTCTCTGGCCATTTCGTGCACCGGTTTGGGGGTGCGGATGCCGGCCACTACGTCTTCGCCCTGGGCATTGACCAGGTATTCGCCGTACATTTCGTTTTCGCCGGTACCGGGGTTGCGGGTAAAGCCAACTCCGGTAGCGCAGTCGTCGCCCATATTGCCGAACACCATGGTAACGATATTCACCGCAGTGCCGTTTGCGACATCCGGCGTAATATGAAATTCGCGCCGGTAATCCACCGCCCGGCGGCCCAGCCAGGAATTGAATACCGCCTTGATGGCGATTTCCAGTTGCTCGTAAACGTCTTCCGGAAAAGGCCGGCCGGTTTCGTCCTTGACAACTTGCAGGAACAGCTCGCTGATTTCCTGCAGCTGATCCGCGCTCAGCGCCACATCGGCCTTGATGCCGGCATTGCGTTTGACGGTTTGAAAATGCACGTCGAATTTTTCATCGTCGATGCCGAGTGCCACCTTGCCGAATAACTGAATGAAACGCCGGTAAGCATCGTAAACGAAGCGGGCGTCGTCGGTCATTTCGATCAGGCCGGCCAGGGTTTGCTTGTTCAAACCCAGGTTAAGAATAGTGTCCATCATGCCGGGCATGGAAATGGCGGAGCCGGAGCGTACCGACACCAACAGCGGGTTGGCGGCGCCGCCGAATTGCTTGCCGGTGGCCTGTTCAATGGCGCTGATTTGTTGACCGACTTCGTCCATCAGGCCGGCCGGCAGCTGTTTGTTTTCCAGATATTGCAGACAGGTGGCCGTGGTAATCACAAAGCCCGGCGGTACGTTGAGCCCCATTTGCGTCATTTCGCACAGGTTGGCACCCTTGCCGCCCAATAACGCCTTGTTTTTACCGTCGCCTTTATCAAATGAGAAGCTGTATTTTGGGTCCATTGCGTATCTTGTGAGTGTTGTGGAAAGGTGGTCCGATTATAAACGCACTGAATCGGCTTGTTTGATTTTGTTTAGCGTTACCGCAGTTTGGGCCGCGCCGATTTCAACACGTCAACCGTTGCCATGGTATCCCGAGTAATCCGCGGAGACGCCCCAGCCGGCGGCAAAGGTTAAACCCGCCAATCTTGAGGGCGTTACCCGCCCAAGCGGCGGGCTATTTCTCGGTGACCGAGCGATCCGGCAGATTGACGATAAACCGTTTTTCCAGTTCGTTCTCGATAAGAATTTCCTGTTTACCCGGCAATAGTTCCAAGCGAGTAAAGAATACTTCCTGCACGTCGGTTTCCTTGCCTTCGACGTAATGAATCGGGTAGACGATAACATGCCAAAGCATTTCCCCGGTTTTTTGATCGAGCGCGACCAAAAAGCCGCTTTTTTGTTCGTACCCTAATTTATTACCCTGGCGTAACTCCTTGTAGACCACGCCGTTGACTGTGATGGGTTCGAGTTCCGGCGGTAGGCGCCGGCGTCTGCTGCCGATTGTATTCATGGTTTTGCTCTCCGCTTGCTTGAGTTCGGGTTCGCCAGCCGTGGTTTGCTGGTGCCCGCCGGTGTCAAAATTGTTGTCGGAACAGGCGGACGCGGAACCCAGAACCGTCAAAAAGAAAATATAGAAAAAACGCTTGAAACTTAGCACAATGATTTTCCCCGATAGTTGCTTGCCGGCATCTGTCTACGGCTCTTTCAGAACCGCCTGGATTTTCCCCTTGGTGAGGGCGCCGTTGACATTCGCGGCATAAAAGCCCCAGTTATCGGCATTCTCCAGCGCTTTGTCGGAGGGAAAACTGCCGGCGTTCGGTTTCAGGCCGGATTCGCTATAAAAGTGATCCTTGGTCTTGATTTCACGGTGGGAAAGCTCGTGCACAATAGTAATCGCCCATTCCAGCTTGGTTCCGGACCGTCCAAGCAAGACTTTTTCCACATAGATGACATGCAGTTTTTCGTCGTGCACCAAGGCGTAGGTGGTTTTCCATAGATTGGGCTGGGTGCTGCGGTCCACGGTATCGTCCGAAAACACCAATTGATTGGAATTACAGACGTCGCGTATTTTTTTGAAGCCCGCCGTCAGTTTTTCGATTAGTTCGTCCAGTTTGGCGTCATCGGTATTTTCGTCCGCGAACCATCGGCTCACCAAGTCCCGGTCTTTTTTAACCTTATTTTTGGCCGAGGCCAGACTGATCAGGACTTTTTGGCACCATGCCAGCGCGTCCTGGGTGCCGGCCGACATTTTGTTCATGTTGCCCGTGCTGAAAATCTCGGTCGTATGAGCCAACCTGGATTTAAGGTGCACCTTATTCAGTTCCGCAAACTCGTCGTAAGTCCAGTTGGCGTAGCGTTTCGGCGGCGAGCAGACCCAAATGCTTTGCGCGCCGCGTTTGCTAATGAAGTAAACATGCCTGAGAAATTTAAGCGCCGCGGCCCGGTCCTGCAGCTTGTTGGCATCGTCTTGCTTGGCGGCTTCCAGAATCGCATCCGCTTCCACGCTGCGGCTGGTTTTGGCGGCGCCCTTGGGGTACTTGATGTCGTTTTGCAGTTTGGTCAGGCTGGCCGCTTCGGCATCGTTCAAGCCGTCGTCGTCCATCAGCTTCTTGATTTTAGTCTTCAGGAAACTGTCCCAATCCTTTTCGAAGGTTTCCTTCGTGATGACATCCTGAGTTTTGCGATAAGCGTCGGTAAAGGTTTCAATCATGGCTAACCCCTCAACAATCCGTTAGATAATGCTGGAAATACCGCATCGACTCGCTCGCGGCATACCGATGAACATAGACGCATTGCCGGCTAAAGTCAAAGCCGTTGCGGTAAGAGGCAGGTCAACCGCACTTAAGCGCGATTGCCCTTTTTGGCGCACCTTATCGCGTTGAACAACGTGACACCCAGCGATATAAGCTTTTAAGCTGGGTGTCGCTAACGTTCAGCCCTGCATTTGCTGTTATGTCTTATGATTTGTGAGGAAATCGATCAGAATATTTTTACGGAACTCAATCGAAGATGAATCATTGGGGGATTGAATCAATCGGTCATATTCGAGCCTTAGCGATCAAAAGCCTCTATCTTGGGACGACTAAGCAAGTAGCCTGGATGGAGCTTTGCGGAATCCGGGCTTGGGTCGCCCGCAAACTTGATTCCCGTATTCCGCTGTGCTGCACATACGGGCTACTGAGCTAGAGCTTCATCGAGGCATTGAAAGTTGGCTTTTCACTGGTTCCCACAGACATTCATTTTTTCAATCCACCAAACTTTAAGTTTCAACATTCAATTCCGATTACTCAGTGGCCAAAGCCATGTCCGTGTCAGCCTGTTTGAAGATGTAAACGCCTGTCTTAACTCATTTGGTTTTGCGGAGTTTAGAGGGCGATGATTTTGTCTTGATGCCGTTATATTTGGTCGTAAAGGGACGTTTATTCGGCTGTTGCTTGTCCAGCGGATTATCGGCGGTTTTGGGTTGAAAGCTTGGAACCAAGTGCTGCTTGCCGTTGCCGATCAAATCGGCGCGGCCCATATCCTTTAAGGCTTCGCGCAGCAACGGCCAGTTTTTCGGGTCGTGGTAACGTAAAAAGGCTTTATGCAAACGGCGTTGCTTGATACTTTTGGGGATGGCGATATCCGGGCTGCCGCGGGCGACTTTGTGCAATGTGTCTTTACCCGAATGGTACATGGCGGTGGCGATGGACATTGGCGACGGCAGAAAGGCCTGTACCTGGTCGGCGCGGAAACCGTTGCGTTTCAACCATAAAGCCAGATTCAGCATGTCCTTGTCTTCGGTGCCGGGGTGGGCGGCGATGAAATAGGGGATCAGATATTGTTCCTTGCCGGCTTCCTTGGAATATTTGTCGAACATGGTCTTGAAACGGTCGTAAGTGCCCATGCCCGGCTTCATCATCTTCGACAGCGGGCCTTGCTCGGTGTGTTCCGGGGCGATTTTTAAGTAACCGCCGACATGATGCGTGACCAATTCCTTGACGTATTCCGGCGTCTCGACGGCGATGTCGTAGCGCAGGCCGGAGGCGATGAAGATTTTCTTGATACCGGGCAGTTTGCGGGCACGGCGGTAGAGTTTCACCAGCGGCGTCTGGTCGGTATTTAGGTTGTGGCAGATGCCGGGATAGACGCAAGACGGTTTGCGGCAGGAGGCCTCAATGTCCGGATCCTTGCAGGCCAGCCGCCACATATTGGCGGTCGGGCCGCCCAGGTCGGAAATATGGCCGGTGAAATTAGGCGAAGTGTCGCGAATGGCTTCGATCTCGCGAATAATCGAATCTTCGGAACGGTTTTGAATGATGCGGCCTTCGTGTTCGGTAATCGAACAAAAGCTGCAGCCGCCGAAGCAGCCGCGCATGATCAAAACGGAATGCTGGATCATTTCGAAGGCCGGAATATTCGCCTTGCCGTAGGCATGGTGCGGCAGGCGCGAGTAGGGCAGGTCGAACACGCCGTCCATTTCCGGGGTGGTCAACGGCAGCGGCGGCGGATTGATCCACACCTCTCGGTTGCCGTGGCGTTGAATCAGCGCGCGGGCATTGCCGGGGTTGGTTTCGCCGTGCATCACCCGCGAGGCATGGGCATATAAAATCGGGTCGTCCTTGACGGCGTCGTAATCCGGCAAACGAATCACGGTTTGCGCGCGTTGTTTGTTGGCGATGGGTTTGAATTGGATGACTTTTTCATCAGGCGATGATTCGGGCTTAGAGTCGGCAGCACGGGTTCCCGACCCGTTGCTGCACTCCGACCCTCCCTGGTCGTCGCACGCCGGCATTTCCTGATAAGGGCTTTGATGCACAATCACCGCGCCGGGCTTGTCGATGTCGGTGGAATCTTTTTCCATCCAGCCGATGGGTACTTGTTTAACAAAATGCACGGTACCGCGTATGCCTTTAAGGTCGGCAACGGTTTCGCCCTTGGCCAGCCTGTGGGCAATTTCAACCACTTGCCGTTCCGCGTTGCCGTAGACCAACAAGTCGGCCTTGGAATCCAGTAAAATCGATTTGCGTACCTTGTCGGACCAATAATCGTAATGGGCGATGCGGCGCAAGCTGGCTTCGATGCCGCCGATGATGATGGGCACGTTTTTATAGGCTTCGCGGCAGCGGTGCGAATACACGTTTACGGCGCGATCCGGGCGTTTGCCGGCGGCGCCGTCGGCGGTGTAGGCGTCGTTGGAGCGGATTTTTTTGTCCGAGGTATAGCGGTTAACCATGGAATCCATGTTGCCGCCGGTGACGCCGAAAAATAATGTGGGTTGGCCGAGTTTTCTGAAATCGGCGGCTGAGTGCCAATCCGGTTGCGAAATAATGCCGACCCGGAACCCCTGCGCTTCCAGCACCCGGCCTATCACCGCCATGCCGAAGCTGGGATGGTCGACATAGGCATCGCCGGTCACCAAAATAATGTCGCAGGCGTCCCAACCCAATTGCTGCATTTCTTCCAGGCTCATCGGCAATTCCGGGGCCGGTCCGAAACGTTGGGCCCAGTATTTTTTATAGCCGAAAATGTTGGCCGCGTTGTGATTCACTGAATGATTATCCGGTTAATGGCGCGGGTGTTGCTGCGCTTTAGGTCTTGGAGAAAGGTGGGGAATTCCAGTTGATACTGTTGTTCCAGTTGTTGGGCTTTTTCGATCAAGTCTTTCATGCCTAGCTTGGGAAAACCTTCGGCAAAAGCAAAACCGATGATATTGCCGCGCGTGCGCACCGGCAGAAACAATATCCGCCAACCGAACACCCGGCCCAAATTCCAGCTGACCTGCTTGAACAAGTCTTTATCGGTGCCCCATAAATTGATGACCAACAGACCGGTTTTGGTCATTAAGGTTCGGCAATTGTCGAAAAACAGTTCGCTGCTGACTTCCGGAGCCATGCCGGCGTGGTCGTAGGCGTCTATCATGGCCAGATCGTAAAGCCCCGAATGGCTGCGGCTTTGTTGCAACACATGCTGGGCGCCGCAGCCGATTTTGATTTTCAGGCGCGGGTCGAACGGCAGGCCGAAATGGCTGCGGGCCACTTTCAACACCCCGCTACGGTATTCCACAACCTTCAGCCGGCAATCGGCAAACTGATGCAACATGAATTTGGCGATGGTACCGCCGCCCAAGCCTATCATCAACACGTCTTGCGGCTTGTCGTTAAACAACAGTAAGGCCATCATGGCCCGCGCATACAGGGAATGCAGGCGGTTGGGTTCGTTGATCAGCATACTGCTTTGCCGCGAGTGGGAACCGAAATGCAGCGCCCGCTCGCCGTTTTTGTCGACGATTTCGATAATGCCTTCGTCATCGTGGGTTTGGTGTACCACCAGACCGTCGTATTTGTACATGCGATACGGCGAAAGAAAAATTGCGCCATTTTCCTTGAAAATCCGCCGTTTGTCTTGTTATTCGTTTTATTACGCCGGCTCTTGCAAGGTTACGGAGGCTGATTTTTAGTAAGTTTCCTGGATGAAGCCTTGCGGAATCCAGCTTGGCAGCGGCCCGCAAGCTTGATCTCCGTATTTCGCCGCGTTGCATGCGGGCTGTCTGGTTGAACGCTTCAAAGCGTCGCCTGATTAGAAAGATGATTCAGCTAAACCTAAAACTCCGTCATGCATCGCAGGGATGCGGGCATCTTAATCGGTAAGCGTCAACGCTTTATACACCCGCTCGGCGGCTTCGAGCGCGCCTTCCAGATAGCCACCCGCCTGGGCGGCGGTTTCGGTGCCGCAGAAATACAGTTTGTCGCGCCAGTGATCGAGTTGCAGCGGGGCTTGTCCGTAAGCCGGGTGCACGGTTAGCGGGATTTGATCCGCGCCGGTGGCTGTAAAGGTTTCCGTGCTCCAATCCTGAATGATGACCCGCAAGGGATTGGCGGCCTCTTCGCCGAACAAGCCGGTCAATTGCTGCACGACCATTTCCTCCAGATTATCACGGTAATAAGCCCGCGCCGCCGCCGGTAAGCCGAAAAAGCCGAACAATACCGCTGCTTTCGGGGCGGACGGACAAGCGTCGTACAATTCCGCCAACACCGCGCCCGGATAACGTAACAGAGCGTTGCCGGAAAATCCGTATCGGCGCCAAAATGCCTGTTCATAGACCAACAATACTTTGGCGTGAGCGGCCATCCAGGTCGGGGTATCCCGCAGAATCTTCATGAATTTAGCCGGCAACGCCGGTTCGTAGCGGATGGTTTCGGCCAATATGCGTGGCGGGGTGGCCAATACCACTTGGCGGGCTCGCAGTTGCCGGTCGCCGTTGGCGGTGGCAAACACCAAATCGATGTGAGTTTGGCGGTCGGTAAGGCTTAGCAGGCGATGCTGCAAATGCAACATGCCGTCCGGCAGCCGCTTTAATAAGCCGTCAATCAACTGCCCGCAGCCGCCCTCGATGCGCCGGGAGCCGGCATGAGTTTCGACATCGATATACAAGGACGGCACCTGCCTGGGGTCGATTTGATATAGGCTGTGGCCGCCGTCCCATTGCCGAAATAGTTTTAATCCCAAGCGTGCGGCCAGTCCGGCGATGCGGGGTTGCCGGTCCGGCCATAACCAGGTGGGGCCTAAATCCAATGCCAACTCCGGCTCTGGCAAAGTATGAGTCAGAATGCGGCCGCCGCAACGTTCGCGGGCTTCGAAAATGGCGATGTTGCGTCGGCCGTCTTGCAGTCGCTCGGCCAGCGCCAAACCCGACAAGCCGGCCCCGATAATCGCTACATCCAGCATCGGCGTCATATTTCCGCGCCGTTGCGGCAGCGCAGAGTGTTGGTCCGCCAACGCGGCAATGCCGGCGCCTCGGTGGACGGGGTCGGCATGATCAGCTTTCTGCGAAAAACATCCCAAACGCCGTCATAGCGTTGTTGCACCCGGATGCTCCAGCCCCAAACGATGGGTAAATACACCGGCACCCAGATATACCTGTCCGGCTGCAGCGGGTCGGCGTTTTGCATGAAATACAAAGTATATTTTTCCAGCACGCTGAGCGAGGCTACGGCTTGTCCGTCAATTTCGGCCGGAATGCCTTGCGAGGCGGTATGACTGAATTCAAAGCGTTGTTGCCGGCCTTGGGCTTGAAAACCGCACACAGGTTTAACCGCGGCGGAATCGGCCGGGTCGTTGAGCAGCAATACCGGGCCGTTGCCGCCGCTTTCGGTATCCAGTAATGCCACCGACTCGCCATTTGCCAGCACGGCAGTTCGGGTTGACTCAACCAGTTGCACGATACCGAGCTGACCGGCATGGGCTGGGGTCTGCCATTCCAATTCAAAACGGGGACAAATAATCAGGGTGGGGAGATTTTGGATCAAGCGCACTTCCGGTGCGGCCATGCGGGTATCCAGCAGGTTCAAATGGTTGAAATCCGCGCCGCGCGGTTGACCGGCTTCGCCTTGCAACGCTTGGCATATTCGCGGAGGCAGCAAATCCGCATCCCAGACAAAGCCCAGCGTGGGTTGATCAAGTATATTGATAGCCTCGATTTCCGAGGTGTCCGTAGCGAGCCGATATGCGCCGACTAGGCCATGCTGTAGGGCATCATCCGCCACCGCAAGCGGGTTGAGCTCGGCCTCGGGTAACTCGATACGGTAGCAATGGCCTGGAAATACTCGAATATCGCGAACGACAGGCGGGTGCCGCGGCGGAAGCGGCAACTGGAAAATATAATCCATGGGTAGGCTGTGATCGGCTTAAATGGTAAATACCATTCAATAATGAGGCCAATTCGACTACCAAGTCTTGATAAAGCATAAGGGCCGGTTTTTTACGGCTTAATTCATGTCGGATCATGCGATGGCCGGCGCGGAATAAGCCAATGGATGTCATAAATGCGACAAATGCCGCTGTTCGCAGGCTTGTTTATCCGCTTGCTTGTCGGTCTTCAGCGGCCAATTTGCCGGCTGAATGGGCTTAATTTACCTGCCGCCGCCGCGCTTGGTTGTCGCTTATTGCCTGCTTCGCGTAAAATCCATGTCAAACGATGTTTAACCCATGGAGTAATGCAATGAAATATTCTTTAATCGCCGTGCTGTTGCTAGTCGGCAAGCTGGCTTTCGCCGAAGAAGCGGCCAAGGACGAGTGGAACGAAACCACCCTGAAAGAAGAAACCATTCAAAAGATTCAGCAAGCTCAATATACCTATAAAAAATGCGTGGTCGACACCATGCAAAAACCCGACTTTGCCAAGCTGGAAAGCCGAAATGCCACCGATGCCATTATCAAATTGTGCGAACCCACCTTAGCCGATATGCGCAAGGTCTATACCGACGCCGAAGTGCCCGGCGTGATTGCCGATCGGCATCTGAAAAAATTGCGCATCCAGGTTACCCGCAATTTGTTGCAGGAATTGATGTATGCCGAAGCCGCCAAAAAAGCCGGCCAACCTTAATCAACCTTATCGGAACCAATGAATACCTATACCATCGATCTGGCTTTACGCCCGACCACGTTCGATTTATGGCACGTTTGCCTGGCCGGCACGGTTGCCGTATTGGCTTTGCTATTAATTGTCGTGCTGTTATCTGTGTTGCTGGGCATGCGCCGTTGTAAACGCAATGTTCCGGCGGCACCTGTCGCGCCGGCTATTGCCCCGCAACCTGAAATCAAAGTCGTCGAGAAAATCGTCGAAGTGGAAAAAATCGTGCAGGCGCCCGCGCCCGAACCGGTAATTCTCAAAGAAGCGACTCCCGACGCGGCCCTGCAGTTATTAAGCCTGTTGCAAAAGGAAGCCCGCTTCATCGACTTTATCAAGGAAGATGTCGGCGCTTATTCCGATGCCGATATCGGCGCGGCGGCGCGGGTGGTGCATCAGGGTTGCAGCAAGGCTATCAACGAGCATTTCACGCTGGCGCCGGTCAGTCAGGATCAGGAAGGCAGCCGGGTAAGCTTGAACAAGGGCTTCGATGCCGCCAGCTACCGTTTGACCGGCAACATCGTCGGCGAAGCCCCGTTTAACGGCACCCTGGTGCATAAAGGCTGGCAAGTGACCGATCTGCGTTTGCCCAAGTTGACGGAGGGGCACAACGCCAAAATCATCGCCGCCGCCGAGGTTGAATTATGAGTACGGAAGCCCGTTATTCGGTCGGCATCGATTTGGGCACCACCCATTGCGTAATTTCGTACGTGGATTTGCAGCATAGCGGCGACGAGGTGGCGTTGACGGTTTTAGCGATACCGCAATTGACGGGACCGGGCACCATCGAAGAAAAGCCGCAATTGGCTTCGTTTACCTATTTACCGCATGCCGCCGAGATCGTGGAAGGCGCGACGGCGCTGCCCTGGGCGGCAAAACCCGAATATCTGGTCGGCGAAATTGCCCGTAATCTGGGCAGCAAAACCCCGATTCGCTTGGTAGCCAGCGCCAAAAGCTGGCTGTGCCACGCCGGCGTCGATTGCAAGCAGGCCATTTTACCGGTCGATGCCCCCGAGGAAATCGAGCGTATCTCGCCTTTTTCCGCCAGCATGGCTTACCTGCAACATTTGCGGGATGCCTGGAACCATCGGTTTCCGGAACATCGTCTGGAACAACAGGATGTCACCCTCACCGTACCGGCGTCCTTCGACCCCGCCGCGCGGGAATTGACCGTGGAGGCGGCGCGTGCCGTCGGCTTGCATCAGGCCGTGCTGCTGGAGGAGCCGCAAGCCGCCTTATATAGCTGGATAGAAAATAGCGAGGGCGATTGGCGCAACCACGTGCATGTCGGCGACGTGATATTAGTGATCGACGTCGGCGGCGGTACCACCGACTTGTCGCTGATCGCGGTGACCGAACAGGACGGCAATTTGCAACTGACCCGGGTGGCGGTCGGCGACCATATCCTGCTGGGCGGCGACAATATGGATTTGGCTCTGGCCTACACCGTCAAGGCCAAAATGGAACAGGAAAGCGGCAAGCGTCTTGAATCCTGGCAGTTGCAGGCACTGACCCATGCCTGCCGGGAAGCCAAGGAAAAATTGTTCAACCAGCCCGAATTGGGCAGCATGCCCATCGTCGTGGCCAGCCGCGGCTCGTCGTTAATCGGCGGCACGCTGCGCACCGAGTTAAGCCGCGACGAGTTGAACCGGGTGTTGGTGGACGGTTTTCTGCCGCAGATAGCCGTCAGCGAAAGACCCGTGGTCAAGCCGCGCGGCGGTTTGCGCGCGGCCGGTTTGCCTTATGCCCAGGACGCCGGGATTACCCGCCATTTGGCGGCTTTTTTAGCCAAACAAAAACAGGCCACCCATGAATTGGGTCATGCGGCGCCAGCCGAAAACGCCAGTTTCCTGCATCCGACCGCGGTATTGTTCAACGGCGGCGTGTTAAAAGCCGCCGGTTTAGCCGAACGTTTGATGGGGATTTTAAACGGCTGGTTGCAGGCTGAACAGGCACCGGAAGCCAGGCTGCTGAGCGGTGCCGACCTGGATCTGGCGGTGGCGCGCGGCGCCGCCTATTACGGTTTTGTGCGCAAGGGTAAAGGCGTGCGCATCAAGGGCGGCACGGCGGCCTCGTATTATGTCGGCGTGGAAAGCGCCATGCCGGCGGTGCCCGGACTGCCGCCGGAAATCGAGGCCTTGTGCATCGCGCCGTTCGGCATGGAAGAGGGCAGCGAACAAGCCTTGCCTAATGACGAATTCGGCCTGATTATCGGTGAGCCGGTACGCTTCCGGTTTTTCGCCTCCAAAACACGTCGTGAAGACCAGGTTGGGACGCGGCTGGAAACCTGGGGCGGCGAGGAGTTGGAAGAACTGGACGAAATAGAAATCACGCTGCCGGAAGAGGGCAAACATCCCGGTGAAATCGTGCCGGTGCATTTGTCGGCCGCCGTTACTGAAGTCGGTACCTTGGAACTGAAAGCAGTATCCAATTGGGACGACAAACGCTGGAAAATCGAATTCGATGTGCGGGCCGGCGACAATTAAACCCGGCTAAGAAGAACGGTTGGGCATGGTTTACATGCCCAACCGTGCCCATATTTATTGATAATATGGGTTGGTTTGTTGCGGATAGCCTTGCTGCGGATATTGCTGATAAGGCTGCTGCTGCGGATACTGTTGTTGCGGATATTGCTGCTGGTAAGGCTGTTGCTGCTGCGGATACTGTTGTTGCGGGTATTGCTGCTGGTAAGGCTGTTGCTGTTGAGGATATTGTTGTTGCGGGTAACCTTGAGGTTGCTGCTGAGGCTGTTGGCCGGCGCCCGCGTTTTGGTTGGCGATGATGGAAATTTCCACCCGGCGGTTGATGGCGCGGTTGGCATCGCTGGTGTTGGGCACTTTGGGTTGGCTCTCGCCCATGCCTTGTTTGGCAATCCGAATCGGATTGACGCCGCGTTGCGCCAAATAATTAGCCACGCTGATGGCGCGGGCTTCCGATAAACGCTGATTGTCCGCATCGGAGCCGACGTCATCGGTATGACCCGTAACCATAAGGTTGGAATCGGGATAGTTGTTTAGCACTTGCGCAACCGAATTCAGCGCATTTTGGGCATCGAAATTCAAATCGGATTTGGCGAAGGCAAAATTCACGCTGCTGTTGCTGGGCATGTTCAACGTCAGCGTGTTTTCCGCGGTACGCTGCACTTGGATGCCGGTACCCTGCAGCGACTGCTGCATCTCTTGTTCCTGCTTATCCATGTAATAACCGATGCCGGCGCCCACGGCGGCACCCGCCAAGGCGCCCAAGCCGGCGTTTTTCCAGTCGTTGCCGCCGAACAGCGTGCCGG
>NZ_JANIBK010000100.1 GCF_024505165.1 Methylomonas rivi | reverse complement strand
GCCGTCAGCAACGACCTCTGGCGCCGCGCCGCCGCCTGTCTGCCCGGCGACAACACGTCTTGCTCCATGCGCGCGGCGGTGGTGGACGAAAGCGCATACGACTGGGAAGACGACACGCCCCTGGCCATCCGCAGCGAAAAAGCCATTATTTACGAATTGCACGTGGGCGGCTTTACCCGCCACCCGTCCGCCAAGGTCAAACACCCGGGCACGTTTGCCGGTTTGATCGAAAAAATCCCCTATTTACAGCAACTGGGCATCACCCATGTCGAACTGTTGCCGGTCATGGCCTTCGACGAACAAGACGTACCGCCGCATACCGCGGAGCTGAATCTGCACAACTACTGGGGTTACAGCACCCACAGCTTCTTCAGCCCTCACCCCGGCTACTGCGTCACGCCGCAACAGGCCAGCCATATCCGCGAATTCCGCGATTTGGTCAAGGCCATGCACAAGGCCGGCATCGGCGTCATCATGGACGTGGTGTTCAACCATACCTCGGAAGCCGGCGCCGAAGGCCCGGTCATCAACTTTAAGGGCATCACCGGCAACAGCTTTTATTTGACCGACAAGTTCGATAAACGCATTTTTCACGACTACACCGGCTGCGGCAACACCGTCAACGCCAACCATCCCTTGGTCAGCAATTTCATCATCAGCTGCCTGGAATATTGGGTGCGGGAAATGCACGTCGACGGTTTCCGCTTCGATCTGGCCAGCGCGCTGGCGCGCGGGGAAGACGGCCAGGTCATGCAGGATCCGCCGGTGGTATGGGGCATAGAACTGTCCCAAAAACTGGCCAAGGCCAAGCTGATCGCCGAAGCCTGGGACGCCTCGGGCCTGTACCAAGTCGGCAGCTTTCCGGGCTACCGCTGGGGCGAATGGAACGGCATGTACCGGGACACCATCCGCCGATTTTTGCGCGGCGACCCGGGCGTCGCCAACGAAGTGGCCACCCGTATTTGCGGCAGCAGCGATTTGTATCAACACCAGGGCCGCCTGCCCATCAGCGGCATCAATTTCATCACCTGCCACGACGGCTTTACGCTGAACGACCTGTTTAGCTACAACCACAAACACAATGCCGCCAACGGCGAAAGCAACCGTGACGGCTGCAATAACAATCTGAGCTACAACTGCGGCGCCGAAGGCCCCACGTCCAATACCGCGATTAAAGCCTTAAGGCATAAGCAGGCCAAAAACGCCTTCGCCATTTTATTGCTGAGCCATGGCGTGCCGATGCTGCTGGCCGGCGACGAATTTCTGCACAGCCAGCAAGGCAACAACAACTGTTATTGCCAGGACAACGAACTCAGCTGGCTGAATTGGGCGGACAGCAGGCAAAATGCCGACATCCTGCGTTTCGTGCAGCAAATGATCCAGCTGCGCAAACGCCACGCCTCGCTGATGCGCCGTAATTTCCTTACCGGCGCCATGCTGGAACACAGAGGCATCGCCGACATCACTTGGCATGGCTTAACGCCGGACCAGCCGCCCGAGTGGAACAATTCCGAAAACCGCTTTCTGGCGTATACCCTGGCCGGTCTCGATGCGGAGGATGCCGACTTGCATGTGGTGATGAACATGTCGGACGACAAGCACAGCCTGCACTTGCCCAACATAGCCGACAGAACCTGGTGTCTGGCGGTCGACACCTCCCTGAAAGCCCCCCACGACATCATTCCGTCGGAACTGCAAAAACCGCTTAAAAAACCGGTTTACAACGTGGACAGCCGCTCGGTGGTGGTGTTCGAAAACATCGAAAACCGCTTGCTGAACGACGCATCGCCGGGCTTTTTCAGCAAACTGGCGCATATGAAAATCTTCGATTTGAACGAATAAGTCAGGCTGCCCGGAAATCGACGGGTAGCCGTTGCGTTTACTCCACGTAACGGCCACCCTTCCGACCCCGCCCCTGCCCATTCCGCTCCAAATCAGCCACCTGTTCCGAAGAATTGGGGCCACCGATGCCGATACGATTACGCCGGAAGTGAACGAAGGCTTTTGGGAGCGGCTAATTGTCGAAATCGACCCGTTTCTGACAGATGAGATTTAAGTTGCGGTGACCGGAAAAGGCAAATAAGCTGCCTGTCAAAATGTAGGTGCGATTAGCAACTTGCGTAATCGCACATTTCGAAGTCAACATTCCTCCGATTACGCTACCGCTAATCGGAGCTACGCGGGCTTAAAAACAAGGAGACTAAAAATGATTTGTGAGATTTCTGGACAACGGCTTGTGATTAGTGAAAAGGTGCTTCTCGTAGCTGATTCTCAGCGAGCAGCGGTGGAAGCTGCGCTCCGAAGCTGCGGTTGTAAAGCTGAGTGGTCTCAGGCTGTTTCCGCATTGGAGACATATAACGATTTTAGCGAGGGAAATGGTGTGTCCGTGTGGGCAATGTCCTTAACAAACAAGGAAGACGCGAAGAAGGTTCAGTCTGCACTAGATGCCGTAGAGCAGCCTTATGAGTCTTTTTGATTTTTTCAAACGGAAGAACCCTATCAAGGAAGAGAAGGCGAAAAGGCAATATCCCATGCTTTTTGCGGTAAAGGCTCCTCCAGAATTGCGCCCTGCGTTCGACAAGATATTTTTTGAGACAATGAAAGATGTTGATGGCCTGTCCAAAGCGGAAAAGATGAAGATTCACAAAATAATTTCCGGCTGCGAAGGCGGCCATCTAAACCAAGCGGGGTACTATAATCTTGTCTATGAGCAATTTTTTAAGGATCGGCAATGGAGTTGGGGGGAACTCGAAAGGTGGCAATGCCGCTTTGATGAATTGGGGGAATATCCCGCAAGGTGGCTCAGGAGAGTACCGGATCGCGATATTGATGATGTTGGAGTTCTTCATCGGCTTCGCGTTTCTGACATTAAGGGTGTCTTATTATCCCTTGGGGTAGAACTTCCCAAGGTCAAGAAAGACGATCTAATCAATTTTGTGATGGCTGACGCTGAGCTGAAAGATGCCGTTTTAAACAGTCAGAATGCAATTGAGATTCGTGAAAAATCCAAATTTAGATGGAACCGTAATGAAGAGATTTACGGTTTTCTTATACGAACCATGTCCTTTCGTGCAAATTCCCTATGCGATGAAAAGCGTCGAGCCCAACTTGGGATAAATAGAACTGACTGCAACCTCTCGATCACATTTGAAGAAGACCGTAAGTTCATCGACATTGCATTAACTGAGAACCCTAACGCCTATCCACCATTCTTCCCCGGTGATTTATCATTTTACCGCTGGGATGCAAATTGAAGGGCCGAAGGGCGGATAAGCGAAGCGTCATCCGCCGCCTTGGGTAAGGCCGTAGATGTGGTAAACGAGAACCGAATCGGTCGCGATTGGTGCGGTTCGTAAACTCACCACACCCTACGCCTGCTTTGGGCTAGACATTCGCCATTGGCGCTTTTGTTCCGTCTGTTGACTTTTGGCCGTTTCCTGCCGGACAAAGAGACGTTCAATACCGTGCTGAACGGCTAATCCGTTGCCTCCTTGTAATGCGCTGGCAACTTGCCAGCCGCATCAACAACAATAGCCGCGGTTATGGCCCGTTGCGCGCGCGGCGGATGAATAATGTTTGCCGAACATTCGCAAATATCTTTATCATGAACTTCACTGGACCACTTTCCCGGGAGGCCGCCATGCCTAATTCCAAAGCGTTTTTACCAGCCATCGCCCCGCTATGCTTGCTGCTGGCCTTGAATGCCTGCTCGTTCTCGCACAGTTCGGAGTCCAGTTCCGACAGCATCGGCAGCCTGTCCGATGTTGCCTCTTCGCCTTCGTCATTATCGTCATCCAAGAACAGCAAAAAGTACCAGTCCGATGTGGTGGATTATACCTATGCCTATTTGAAGTCGTCGTCCGATACCACCGACTATAACGAGTTCCAAAAAGGCTTGGCCGAGATTGCCGATAAGCACGGCGTCAGCGATTGGGAATCCGACCCTCTGACCTATAAAGCCATCGGCAAGGCCTTGAAAAAAGCCCATATCGACGGCGTGGGGTATGAAACCTTCAAGAAAAATTTCGCCGATGGCGACAGCGAAAAAATGCAGCAGATTCAGGATGGCTACGATAGCCAGAAATAAGCCTTGAAGCGGCTGGCCGGATTGTTGGCGTTGCTGTGGTTGGGCGGCGCCAACGCCAAACCCATACATTACTTGTACATAGAAGCCAACGAAGGCACGGCCAGCGGCGGCCACGTCGCACTGCAACTGGAAGATACGGTTTTCCATTATCAGTACAGCGACGGCCTGATCCGCTTGGCCAAAGACGATGGCGCCGCCTTCGATTTCGACTACCGTTACCTGCAAAACCGCAATCTGCGGGCTGCCGATATCGAAGTATCGGATGACAGCTTTGCCGTTTTGCAGGATTACTTCAACCGCCAATTCTGGGATCAGGACAGACAGTTCAAGCATTTTCAGGCTTTGGAAAACGATAGGCAGCTGCTGGCATGGTTGCTAAGCCTGAAAACAGCCGCCCCTGCCCTTCCCCACCCGGCGCTGAAATTGCCGGCCGCCGGCTTGTTCTATGCCGCCGGCAACTTCGACGACACCCCACCCGAGAGCGGCCCCTGTCAAACGCAAGCGGCGGCCGACAGCGTTACGGGGCAGTTGCGCCGGCAGCTTGAACAAAAACACGGGGCCGGTTATTTAGCGCAACGGATAGACAACCAAACCCAATCCATTCTGCATCTAGCCCCGCCTGACCTAGCCAACTTAAACGGAGAGTCGAACTACACCTTCTCGCAAGCGTATCTGGACAAGCTCAACGGCTTATTGGCTTTGCAGGCTTTACAGGCCTCC
Organism: Methylomonas rivi; assembly: GCF_024505165.1. GTDB lineage: Bacteria > Pseudomonadota > Gammaproteobacteria > Methylococcales > Methylomonadaceae > Methylomonas > Methylomonas rivi. The sequence continues at coordinate 9,797 of NZ_JANIBK010000100.1, read as the reverse complement.
AAACCGCTATCCGCCACGGCGTGCCATGCGCTGGCCGGCGAGGACGGCCGCCTCGACCCGGCGCAAATATCAGCATTACAAGGTTATCGGCTACAGCTGATGCACAGCGCGCAAAACCTGTTGAACTCGAAACGTCCGGACTGGGGACAGGCCTTGTTTGTGTCCTTGGCCCGCCTTGTGGCGACAGAGCAAAGCCTTGCCGGCGGCCAGTGGGTTTTTCTGGACGACTTTGCGCCGGATGCCACCGTGATCGATACCGCCCGTTACGCCAATCAAGCGGCCGCCATGCAACAACACTTTCTGGCGGCCCAAAACCGCTGGCGCCGGCAGCGGCAGGCATTAACCGCCGCGCAAACCCTGGACGATCTTGGCTACGCCGATCTGGAACTCGCCGCCAACCGTTACCGCGAATGGCAAGCCAGTCAGTCGCAACACACCCTGCGTTATCAAGGCCAACAAGCCTTGCCCTTAAAACCGCTGGCCTTGCCTAACCGGGTTTTGCCGCAGCTGTCCGCCCAACAACTGCGGCAAAGCCTAACGGCATTACAAAGCCGCTTGCCGGACATCGGCGACCGCCTGCATCGGCACTATGCTTATGACCTGTTCTCGCGCAATTGCGTCACCGAACTGTTTCGCCATATCGATCTGGCTTTGGGGTCGGAAACCGAACCACGCCTGGGCGGCCGGCTGAATCCCGCCTGGCAAATTATTCCCTTCACGGCTTTTGCCGATCTGCGCCGGCAATATCCGGACAGCCGGACCCGCTTGCTGCCCTCGTTACGCCGGCAACAATTGGCAGAACGCTATGCCGAGGAATTTGCACCTTGGGTATTTGCACGCGAGTCGAACGTGTTGACCGCCGAGCTGTACCGTTACAATCCGGACGATACCGCATTTTTGTTTTTTACCGACGACAGCCTGTTGCCGCGCCCGCTGTTTGGCGCCTTCAATCTGCTGGCCGGGCTTGGCCAGAGCTTGTGGGGCTTGCTGCAAAGCCCGCTCGATGCCGGCGCCGCGTTACATAACGGTACCCGCGGCGTATTGATGAGTCTGCCTGAACTGGTGTTTATCAACATTCGCAAAGGCAGCTACAAATTCGTGTTGCCGGAACAATGGCCGCCGGCAGTGGCGTTACCGTAACCCGGCTGTTTCCTATATGCCCGTATTCAAAATCATCCGTATCCTGATCCTGTTGACGCTGTTTCTCGCTCTGGCTTTTTACGCCCAGCAACAAAAGCTCAAATCCCGCTCCTGGGCAGAACCTTTACAGTTGGTGATTTACCCCATCAATGCCGAGCACGGCAACCCGGCCGTCGACGACTATATCCGGGAACTGGACGACAGCGTATTCGCCCCCATCGACAGCTTCTTCGCCGAACAAAGCCGCGACTACGATTTGATCGCCCAACAGCCGACCGTCACCAAGTTGGGACCGGCAGTGAGCGTGCAACCGCCGCCGGCGCCGTTACCGAATGCCGGTTACGCGGCGATTATCTGGTGGGGGATACAATTCCGTTATTGGGTGTACCGGAACACCCCGGATTCGGACTCCAACATTCGCAGAATCCGGGTATTCGTACAGTATCATACGGCCGGCAAGGACAAACACTTACAGCATTCGCTGGGGTTGGATAAGGGCTTGGTGGCGCTGGTGCAGGCCTTCGCGGCCATCGAACAAGACCAGCAAAACAACATCGTCATCGCCCACGAAGTCTTGCATACCGTGGGCGCCGGCGATAAATACGCGCCGGACAACAGCGCGCTATTTCCCATCGGTTACGCCGATCCCGACCAGTCGCCGCTCTATCCGCAAAAGCGGGCGGAAATCATGGCCGGCCGGATCGCCTTATCGGAAACCCGCATGCGCATGCCGAACAGTCTGACCGAGTGCATGGTGGGGGAAACCACCGCGCGCGAAATCAATTGGCTGCGCTAAACGCGCAGTCCGGGGCGCCAGCCCTTGCCCGCGTATCCGTTGTTTAAGCCGAAAAGGAGGAACCGCAGCCGCAGGTGGTGGTGGCGTTGGGGTTGCGGATCACGAACTGGGCGCCGCTTAAATCTTCCTTGTAATCGATCTCGGCGCCGTTCAGGTATTGCACGCTCATCGAATCGATCAAGACCGTGACGCCGCCGTTTTGGATTTGGGTGTCGTCGTCGTTGACTTCTTCATCGAAGGTAAAGCCGTATTGAAACCCGGAACAACCGCCGCCGGTGATATAAACCCGCAGTTTGAGGTTGTCGTTACCCTCTTCCTGAATCAAACCCGCAACCTTGCTTGCGGCACTGTCGGTAAATACAATGGGATCGGCCATAAAAGTCTCTCTAAGTAACTGATAAAAAATGATTATGCTTTTACCTACTATTTTAATCAAGAATTATTCGCTTGGCTACGCCTAACCGCAAAACATCCCGCTAACCGCGCTTTCCCGCCTACAGTCCCGCCAGGTAAAGTTGGGTGAATTCGACAACGGGCACCGGCTTTCCGAAAAAATAACCCTGTCCGCACTGACAGCCTTCCGCCATTAAAAAATCCCGTTGTTGCGAATTTTCTATGCCCTCCGCAACCGTTTCCAACTGCAAGCTTCTGGCCATGGCAATCACGGCGCGGGCAATGGCGTTGCTGTTGAGGTCGTTCGGAATGTCCTGCACAAAAGACCGGTCTATTTTTAAGCGCTGAATGGGTAACCGCTTTAAATATTTCAGGCTGGAATAACTGGTGCCGAAATCGTCTATGGCCAGTTCCACCCCCATTTGCCGCAGGGCGTCCAAAATCGCAAATGACTGTTCCGCCTCGATGATGAAACTTTCGGTCACTTCCAGTTCCAGGAAGTTAGCCGCCAATCCGGTTTCGCGCAGAATTTGCCCCACCGAATCGGCGAAATTACCGCGTTGAATCTGCAAGGCCGAGACGTTAACGGATACCCGTTCCAGTTTTAAGCCCTGATTCAGCCATTGCTTGATTTGCCGGCAGGTGTTTCTGACCACCCATTCGCCCAGCTTGACAATCTGGCCGGACTCTTCCGCCAAGGCGATGAATTGCGCCGGCGAGATGCTGCCCAACTCGGGGTGCAACCAGCGGACCAGCGCTTCCGCGCCGATCAGTCTGCCGGTCGTCAAATCGAATTGCGGTTGATAATGCAAGCTCAGTTCGCCGCGTTCCTCCGCATTGCGCAATGCACTTTCCAGCATCAGATTTTCGTAGACCGTGCGGCTCAAGCCGGCGCTATAAAACTGGCAATTATTCCGGCCCTGATTTTTAGCGTGGTACATGGCGGTGTCGGCATGTTTGAATAGGTCTTCGATACTGGAGGCGTCTTCGGGGTACATGGCAATGCCTATGCTGGGCGTCACGATAAATTCCCGCCCATCTACCGTTATCGCGTGGCTCAATATCTTCGACAGTTTACCGGCAATGCCATGGGCCAACGCCGGGCTTTCCAGTTCGCCGAGAATCACCACGAATTCGTCCCCGCCCAACCGGGAAACGGTATCGGTTTCGCGCACTGCCGAAGCCAAGCGCTTTCCCACCTCCTTCAACAATCGATCGCCCACCGAATGCCCGAAACTATCGTTAATGTTTTTAAAACGATCCAGATCGATAAACAGCACGGCCAGCCTATGTTGTTGCTGTTCGGCCCGCCGCATGGCAAGCGACACGCGTTCTTCGAGCAGAATCCGGTTGGCCAAGCCGGTTAGCGGGTCGTGATGGGCTAAATGGGACAGACGCTCTTCGAATTGCTTGATGCCGGTGATATCGGTCATGATGGCGACATAGCTGCTGATAGTGCCCTTGCCGTCCCTGACCACATTGATATTTTCCAGCATGGGAATCACTTCGCCGGACTTATGCCGGTTCCAGATTTCGCCCTGCCATTGCCCCTTCTCAAGCAAAGCCCGCCATAAATCGTTAAAGAAGCCGTCATCGTGCAAACCCGATTTCCATTTCGAAGGGAATTGGCCGATCAATTCGGCTTGGGTATAACCGGTCATGGCGCACAAGGCCTTGTTGACGGCCACGATGCGGTTATCGGTATCGGTGATGACGATACCCTCGGAGGTATTTTCGAAAACCGTATGGGTTTGCGACAGTTTTTGTTCAAAATGCTTGCGCAGGGTAATGTCGCGCACAATCAAGGTATAAATCCGCCGCTTGTCCATCGGCAGGCAGGCAATCGACAACTCGACCGGAAAAGCGGATTTATCGGCGTAACAGGCAAAAATCTCGGTGGCTCGGATTACCCCGCCTTTTTGCACGCGCTTCAGCAGCCAGCGGAAGCCTTGGTCCCCATCAACCTGTTCGGCATCGGAAAACAGGCATTCCGCGGGCCGGCCCAACACCGTATCAGCCGTATAGCCGAACATCTCCTGAGCGGTGCGGTTAAAGCTTTCTATCAATCCCTGTTCGTTCAGAATAATGATGCCGTCTCCGGCATTGTCGAGTATCAGCCGGTTTTGCTGTTCGCTGGCCTTTAACGCCGCCAGGGTGGCCTCTTTTTGTTCGTCCAAACGTTTGCGTTCCAGCTCCATGCCAATGCGCTGCCCGACTATTCTCAGCAGTTCCAGGTCTTGTTCGCTAAAATCGTGCGGCCTGTCATCCAGTAGACAGGTCACCGCCACGACCTTACCCGCATTATCCAAGGCCGGAAAACCGCAATACGAAAAGGCGTTATGCGCCTGTAGAAACGCGGCCCGCGGAAATTGCGCGGCCACATTCTGGATCACCCGAATATCCTTGGATAAGGCGACGGTTGCGCAAGGGGTAACGGCTAGCGGGCAAGACCCCGCATCGGTGTAAATTTCCCCTTGCGCATACACGCTGATAAATTGCAGGTTTTCGCCTTGAATTTCGGACAGGCAGACCACCTTGACAGCCAGCAGCTCGCCTATCATACGGGCGGCATAGCTAAAAACCTCCATCGGATCGCCCGACATCAGCAGGCTTAATTCGTACAGGCGCTTGAGCCTGTTAATTTGCCGCGCGGAGACGTCCGCACCGTCATCCGCCTGGCCGCAATCGAAATTTTTCACTGTTGCCTTACCCATTCCGGCTATCCCCCAACCTTTTTTACGCACCGTTTTAGGAAAAGAGACACTTTCCTGCGTGTTATCCAGTATAAAATACCACAATACCGACCAGACAAAATACACGACAATTCAAGATGTTAGAGCGACAACCTCTTTTTTATTTTTAGTTCACGCAACCTGCTATTTCCAGCCTAAACCGCCATGCGCATCATCTCCATCAACCTAAACGGCATCCGCTCCGCGGCCAGCAAAGGCCTGTACGAATGGCTGGATCAGCAACAAGCCGACCTGGTCTGTCTGCAGGAATTGAAAGCCCAGCAAGCCAATCTGACCGAGCAAATGCGGCGTCCGCACGGTTACTTCGGCTACTTTCACTACGCGGCAAAGAAAGGCTACAGCGGGGTGGGCCTATACAGCAAACAACCGGCCGATGAGGTTATAGAGGGCTTGGGACATGCCGACATCGACGCGGAAGGCCGTTATCTGGAAGCGCGGTTCGGCAATTTATCGGTGGTTTCGCTGTATCTCCCGTCCGGTTCCAGCGGGCCGGACCGCCAAGCCGTCAAATTCAGCGTCATGGCGCGGTTTTATCCGCATCTGGCGGACTTGATGGCCAGCGGCCGCGAAGTGGTGGTATGCGGCGACTGGAACATCGCCCACCAGCGGGCCGACTTGAAAAACTGGCGCGGCAACCAAAAAAACTCCGGCTTCCTGCCCGAAGAAAGAGCCTGGTTCGGACAGGTTTTGGACCAACAAGGCTGGGTGGACGTTTATAGAAAACTGCATCCGGACGCCACCGACGCCTGCTACACCTGGTGGAGCAACCGCGGCCAAGCCTGGGACAAAAACGTGGGCTGGCGCATCGACTATCAAGTGGCAACCCCTCAACTGGCCGGCAGCGCGGTATCCTGCGGCATTTATAAAGACCAACGCTTTAGCGATCATGCACCGTTGACCGTCGATTACGCGCGGGTATTCGCCGGCACCCCGGCGAAAAAATGAAGGGCCGTTTTTAACCGTCTATTTTTAGTTACCCCAAAATTGAGATGTCGAAACACAGTATCTTGCCTATTTTCCTCAGCGGCTTGCTCGGCTTGGGCTTGTGCGGCAGCCCCGCGCGCGCGCAGGAAAAAAACATGACCCTGGCTTATATCGAGACCGGTTTAAAGGAGTTAAACAACACCGATAAACACGTCGCCCTGCAAATATTGGCCAAGGAATTAACCAAAAATGTCGATACGCGGTTAGCGGTTACACCGTTAAACAGCGTGCGGGAAATGCTGGATTTGGCCAATGCGGGAAAACTCAATTACAGCCTGATCAACAGCTATTTTTATCTAAAAAATATAGAGCAACTGCGTCCATTGATAACGGATGAAATATGGGCGGCCCAGCGCGGCCAGGATCTTGAAGAAGACTATGTGTTAATTGTCAACAATGACACCGATTATCGAGATATTCGCAGCCTGTCCGGCAAACGCCTGTCTACGTATACGGATGATTTACTGATGGGATTTTATTTGCAACAACTTATCCAACGAGAAGCAAATACATCGCCCGAGCGTTTTTTCAAATCCATAAAAGACACCAGAACCCTGTCCCAATCCGTATTGGATGTGTTTTTTAAAACCAGCGACGCCTGTCTGGTCCCGAATCACATTGTCGATTTAGTCGTCGAACTCAATCCCGCGGTAAAACAGGGTATTAAAATAGTCCATCACTCAGGCGCCAATTTCATCATGGCTTTGATACTGGTATTCAAAAATAACCCGGAAACGGAAGCAAATGCCATTCGCGGCAATTTGCAAGAGCTGCCCAACAGTGTCGCCGGACAGCAGATTCTGGAATTATTTCACATTAAAACCATTACCCAAATACCGCCGGAGTCTCTGAATAACATGTTAAGCCTTTATCGACAACATCAGGAAAATCAACATAAAAAAACCCATTGATGCTTAACGGTTTTGTCGGCATTCAGGCAGGCATTATCCGAGAAAAAACTGGACCGTTATGGCGGAACGCCATGCTCCGCCATAACCAAAGGTTAAACTTTATGTGCATCTATTCAGGTTGGGTTAGGCGTCAGCCGTAACCCAGCGCATCGGCCTATTGCGGTTCAATAACTTCGATAGTCGGATTACGCTCTACCGGGCTTTTATGCCCTTGAGGGTAAACCCGGCCTACGCAATTGATCCGCATCGGCCGGCATTCGCTGAATAGTTACTTCTTATTAAAAAAATACAAATCGCCGAACTTACCTTTTAAGGTCATATTTTTGTCGTTTACTTCCACCAGGGAATACACGTCATATTTATCCGGTCTGCCTAAAAGGGAGATTTTTAATTTCCCATCTTCCACTTCGTAATTAACCGGCGGCTGATCGTAGAAAACCCCTTCGCGCGGGATATGCAAAATGGTGACTTTGCCTCCGCTAAAATTCCAGGTATCTTCCCGTTTCAGTATCTCTTCGCTCGCCGCATTTTTTTTGGTGTGATCCAGCTTCCATGAACCTTGCACTTCGTCTTTGGATTGCAGAGTCACATCCGCGTAAACGGCGGGCATAAACAAGGATAAGCCCAACAACATTGCCGCTGCATTTATTTTTTTCATTATTATTTTCCTATTCTCTAATTGACACCTTTTGGATTCTACTCGCCTAAATCCGATAACTAAAGCAAAGAAAATAAATTTAATTAATTGCCGTTTATTTATTAAAACTATTATATAAATTATAGGGTTGCGGGATTTTAGAATTTAAATATGCGGCACGAAAACCGGCGGTAATGTTCTGTAAGGAAGTGGAGAAATCATCGACGTACCTGTCCGAGGCTTTACGTTGCGCATATGAGTGCACACCTCTATAGACTTTGCTAGCGCGGGCATTCAACGCTACGTTCGGCAATTTTTAATACAGTTCCGCCGGCAAAGCCAACCCGGATTCCGCGAAGCTGCATCCGGGCTACTTGCTTTTGATTGAGAATCCATTTCATGCGGCACAATAATTGAATTCAAGGGGATGACTGCAAAATGGCAACAGCCCCTACTCATGGGCAATAGTTTTATCGGTAAACAAATAGTCCTTCAGCTCGTGGTCGAATTTCGGGTCTTGGCGGCGTATCCATTCCAGCACCATCGCCGCGTGCTCTTTTTCCTCGTCGCGGTTATGCGCCAGAATGGCTTTCAGTTCCGGGTTTTTGCAGGCGTCGACGCGCTGGTTATACCAATCGACCGCCTCCAGTTCTTCCATTAACGACGTAATCGCCCTGTGCATATCGCGGGTCGCGTCGGAAAGTTCGTTTACGGGTTCGTGATAACCTTCGTTTGCCATGGTTTTATCTCCTTAGGTGGGTTTTGGGGATTGTATCCCAATGGGATGGGGTTCGGCAGCAACGGCAACGGCAAAGCGCGGCTCTTGATTTTTTGTGCTTCGCGCTGAATAGTTGCGTAAAAACCGAAGCCCACTCATGCGGCCAGCGGTTTGCGCATGGTGACGAATTCTTCGGCCGCCGTCGGATGTATGCCGATGGTGGAATCGAACACCGCTTTGGTGGCGCCGGCCCGGATGGCAACCGCCATGCCCTGAATGATTTCCCCGGCGTCGGCCCCGACCATGTGAATGCCCAAGACCCGGTCGCTGCTTCGCTGCACCAGCATTTTCATCAAAGTCTTTTCGCCCAGGCCGGACAAGGTATGCTTCATCGGCGTGAACACCGATTTATACACGTCGATGTCATTGGGATAGCGCTTTCCGGCTTCTTCCTCGGTCAGGCCGACCGTGCCGACGTTGGGCTGGCTGAACACCGCCGTCGGAATATGCTCGTAATCCACCGGCGTCCACTGGTTTGCATACAGCCGATTGACCAGGGCCATGGCTTCGGCGGTGGCCACCGGCGTTAGATTGACGCGGTTGGTCACGTCGCCCAAGGCATAAATCGAAGGCAGATTGGTTTGATAATATTCGTCAACCTTGACTGCGCCGTCCTTGTCCAGCATCACACCCACGCTTTCCAGCCCCAGGTCGGCGGTGTTCGGCACCCGGCCGGTGGCATACAGCACCAAATCGGCGGCGATGGTTTGGCCCGCAGCGGTATGCGCGAGGTAGCCGTCGGCGCTGGCTTCGATACGGGTAATTTCGCTGTTTAAATGTATGTCCATGCCTTTTTTTAACATTTCTTGCGCGACAAACGCGCGGACATCACGATCGAAACCGCGCAGCAGTTTGTCGCCACGGTAACTCAAGCTGGTGTGAACACCTAAACCGTGCATGATGCCGGCGAATTCCACCGCGATATAACCGCCGCCGACGATCAAAATCCGTTCCGGCAACTGCTGCAGGGCAAACATATCGTCGGAGGTGGAAATGAATTCCTTACCCGGAATATCCGGCAGCCAGGGCCGGCCGCCGGTCGCCAGCAAAATCCGTTCGGCGCGGAAGTTTTGCCCGCCGACCGCGACGGTATGCGCATCCAGCAGCTTCGCCTGTCCGTTTACGACAGTGACGCCGCTATTGTCCAACAGGCCTTGATAGACAGTTTGCAAACGGCCGATTTCGCGGTTTTTCTGCGCCAATAGCCGCGACCAGTCGAAACGCGGCAACTCGACAGACCAACCGAAACCGGCGGCAGCGGCAAAGTCCTCCTGAAAATGCGCGGCGTAGACGAACAGTTTTTTCGGCACGCAGCCGACATTGACGCAAGTACCGCCCATATATTGATGCTCGGCAATCGCCACCCGCGCGCCCAAACCGGCCGCCGTGCGCGCGGCTCGCACGC
>NZ_JANIBK010000099.1 GCF_024505165.1 Methylomonas rivi | reverse complement strand
GAGATTTGGCGGGAAGTTTTGGGTGTCGAGCAAGTGGGCATCAAAGACGATTTCTTCGAATTGGGCGGGCATTCGTTGTTGGCCACCCAATTAGCGTTTGCTTGCGAAAAAAGATTGCAAAAGAAATTTCCGGTCAAAACGGTATTCGAAAATCCAACGGTTGCACAGCAAACCGCTTGGCTGGCTGGGGACATTTCGGATACCAACATCAATCTGCTGGCTGACACTCAATTGGGTGGCGACATATACCCCTTACCGACAAAACCCTTACCGCTCGATCAATCTCGGGCGATCATGTTGACTGGGGCAACTGGTTTTCTTGGCGCCTTTTTGTTGGTCGAATTGCTGGAGAAAACGGATGCCAACGTGTATTGCCTAGTTCGAGCCGAGGACGAAACGCAGGCAACGGCGCGCTTACAAACACAATTGAGGCGTTACGAATTGTACGACCGAGTCGAGTGGACCAGAGTCATCGCGGTGTGCGGCGATTTGGGGGTTGAAAGGTTAGGTTTGAACGGCGAACGTTATCGGGAAATTTCGGCTAATGCCGATGCGATTTTCCATAACGGTGCGTTGGTCAATTTCGTACAGCCCTACGGTTTGCTAAAACCCGCAAACGTGTTGGGCAGTGTCGAAGTCCTTCGCATAGCGGCAACCGAGCGGCCAAAAGCCATACATTACGTATCAACGCTATCGGTGTTCACCGGGAAACCCGGCACTCCAACCGGATTTGCGGAAACCGACGAGCCGTTATTGAACGAAGGCCTGACCGGCGGGTACGCTCAAAGTAAGTGGGTCGCGGAAGCCATTGTGCGCTCTGCCGGCAATCGCGGATTTTTCACGACCATTTATCGCCCGGCGACAGTAGCCGGCGACCGGCGCAACGGCGTATGGAATACCGATGATTTCCTGTGCCGGATTTTGAAAGGCTGTGTGCAGATGGGCTTGGCGCCGGATAGCGACGCCAAGCTGGAAATGGCAACTGTCGACGACATCAGTCGCGCCATAGTTGCATTAGCGAAAGCAGATTGTGCCGAAAACCGTATTTTCCATTTAAACCATCCTAAACCGCCAACTGCGAATGCGCTATTGGATTGGTTTGCCGCTAATGACTTTCCACTATGCAAGGTGCCGATGCCGGAATGGATCAATGCAATTCATAACACAGCGGAAACGAAGGAGGATTTTGCACTAAGACCTTTGATAAGCCTGTTCACAGATGAACAGATCGATACATCAAGTAATGTCGATAGCGGTTATGCCTGCCTTAGCACTCAATACCTGTTGCAATCCCTTGGCACCGAATTTGGCGAATTCGATGAAACATTGTTGCGCCGTTATCGGGACTATCTCTTTAGTAGCGGAATATTCGACGTTATTGAAGAAGAAATTACGGAGGAAAATTAGGGCGGTAATCGTCTTCTAGTTGAATAGGTAAAGGCTCAAGTAGATCCAGCTGCTACTCAATAGACGAATAGTCGAAAGACCACCAATAACTAAATGCCCAAGCATCACTAATTACCGACGAGATCAACCGTGATTCATTCAAGAAAAGCTCATAATTTAACCAAGACCGCGATTCATAGTTCAATACAGGAAGCCCAAAGACTACATACTGTAAAGTCAATCGCTATGTTATGCGGTTTATTGTACGCATCCACGTCGTCTGCGATGGATATTGACAGAGCTTACCAATTTGATATCGCTGCTGGCCCCATGTCTAAGGCATTGGCAGAATTATCCGATACGTCCAATCTCGATATTAATTACCCTACCAACGTTGCAAACGACGTTAAATCCAACGGTTTGAAGGGCAGTTATACCACCGAACAAGCGTTGCGCCAGTTGCTTAAAGGTAGTGACCTAAGTTATCGGATTACAGGAAATAGCTCTGTGACAGTCGAGAAAATACAATTGGCTGAAGCGAAAGATCCAACGACTATGCCGGCAATTACGGTTACCGGTAGAAATGTCTACGCTGACAGCGATCCTTACAACCCCAATTACAATCGCACTAGTGCCAGTACAGCGACCAAGACCGACACGCCGATCATGGAAACACCTATCAACATTCAAGTAGTTCCCCACGCAGTTATACAGGATCAACAAGGCATTCAAGTCGGCGACGCAATTAAAAACGTTAGCGGTACGTTTCAAGGTTTCACGTTTGGCGGATTTAGTGAAGAATTCATGATTCGCGGCTTCAACACCCAATATGCCAATTACCTTGATGGGTTTAGATGGAACACCGCCCGAATACCTCTTGCAAATATCGAACGAATTGAAGTGGTCAAAGGGGCTGCGGCAAACTTATATGGACGTATCCAACCCGGCGGCATGATCAATGCTGTAACCAAACGTCCGCAAGCAACACCCTACTATGCATTGGAACAGCGCTTCGGCTCGTACGATCTTTATCAGACTTTGGCCGATGCCACTGGTGCGATCAATGATGATGGCTCTTTGATGTACCGACTCAACTTTGAATACTTGGACAAAAAATCCTTCCGGGATTTCGATTTTAAGGATCGAGTATTTCTCGCCCCGTCACTAACATGGAAAATCAGCGACAGAACACAACTTGACTTTGATTTTATTTATTCCGATGAAAATAGTCTGGAAGATCATGGCGTGGTAGCAAGTGCCACTACGCGTCGCCCGGTCAATATTCCTATCTCGCGATTTTTAGGAGAACCCGAGTTAGACAAAAGCCGCACCACGCTTTACAGCACTGCTATAACACTCAATCATTCGTTTTCAGAAAATTGGAGCATAAACGCCCGGTTCAATTATTTGAATCGTGAGGTGATAGATCAACAACATGCCGCTCCCGGAGGCGTATTGAATGAAACTACCGGTCTATTGCGCAGAAACTTCTTCGGCGGCCCCGCAGAAGCTAATTCTTATGGTGGCACTGTAAATATCAACGGGAAATTTTCTACGTGGGGACTAAAACACAACGCCTTAGTCGGCTGGGATTATTACGGTTGGAATCAGGCTATTGATTCATGGCGTCTAAGACCGGTTGCTGTTGGCGGTATCGTAAACCCGATTAATATTTTCAATCCGGTATATGGACAATCTGGAGTAAACTTGGCGAATACTCCAAAGAATTTTTTTGCGGACGAAAGAGATAGCTGGAATGGGGTCTATTTCCAAGATCAAATAACCTTATTTGAGAAACTGCATATTCTAGGCGGTGGCCGCTATGATTGGGCATTGAACGGCAGAGGATTTTCAGAAAATTCATTTGAAAACGCCACTGCGAATTTCTCAAATGTTGAAAGCCAAAAATTCAGCCCCCGTGTTGGTTTGTTATACCAACCTTGGGATTGGCTCTCAATTTATGGCAACTATGTAGAATCACTTGGCGCCGCTAATACTGGGATTGGTGTGGATGGTCAAATTATACAACCCGAAACAGCAGAGCAGTATGAAATTGGCTTCAAAACTGAGTTTTTCGATAATCGTTTAATATCAAGCTTCGCTTTTTATCAACTCACAAAACAAAATATGAGCGTGCCCATTGTTGGCACCGGATTCTCCCAAGCTATTGGTGAAGCTCAAAGCAAGGGGTTCGAATTTGATATTTCAGGGCAAGTTTCAGAAGGATTGCACCTGATTGCATCCTACGCTTATACCGATGCGGTTATTCGAAAAGGTACAAACGCGGGAAACCGCTTATGGAATGTGCCACGCAATGGCGGTAGTTTCTGGGCAAAATACGATCTTCAGCAAGAAACTCTTAGAGGTTTAACGCTTGGTGCCGGTGTATTTTTTCAAGATCAACGAGAAGGCGATATGGCGAATAGCTTTGAACTACCTGGATATGCCAGAGTAGATGCATTGATAAAATACAAATTGCCTATCGCAAGCGCAAAAACAACTTTTCAGTTAAATGTCGAAAACCTATTGGATCACCAATATTACGCAGGAACTGCAAATGACAAATCTTTTATAAATCCGGGCGCTCCGCGTACGTTTATTGGGTCTATTAGAGTGGAGTTTTAAGCAGCTAAGAATTAGTGTATTTCCTTTAACGCTAAAATATTTCTTGATTAACTAAATCATTTCAAGACGATCTTATTTGGCTACATTATATCTTATAGACTATAAATGAATATTTTTCGCACAATACCATGCGCGCTAAGACGTGAACAGATTGACATTATTCTTCGTGATATTTGTCGCATGATTAACTTTGACTGCTCAAATAATGATGCCGCAAGAAAAACCGAAAATGGTCTGGAATGCTCACAGAGCTGGAATGGACTTCCAGAATGGATTAATTTTGCCAAAATAGATGTGAACGATAATAAACTAATACTTACGTTACAAGTCAATGATGCGAAGGTTTTCTTATCTGATATAAATATCTTTGCTGATAACATTGCAAACGACTTATCAAGTTTGTTTTGCCACACAGTACTTAACTTTCCAAATAAGGTTTTTTGTATAGGTTGGTCAAAAACTGGAACGACAAGCCTTACACAAGCGTTACGAATTCTTGGTTTATTCTCTTGGCACACAGCTCCATGGATTATTGGTAGCACTTACTACAAAAGTGATGTTTCGGAAATATCAGTTGATTTTTCGTGTATAGATGACTATACAGCGATATCCGATCTCCCTGTGTGTGCTCTATATGAGGAGTTAGATAATAAATTCCCAAATAGTAAATTTATCCTAACTATTCGCCCAATCGAGGCTTGGATAGAAAGTGCGTTATATCAAATTGAAAGCTCTATAAAAAAATATGGACTGATGGGTCCTATGGCTCGGTGGGCTTATGGCACGAAACAGCTAGATAGAGACTTGTTCGTGAAAAGATATACGCAACATAATCAGGAAGTTTTGGCATATTTTAAAGGACGTTCCGATCTATTGGTTTTTGATTTGTCAAGAGGTGACCAATGGGCCGAGTTATGCAGTTTTTTGAGCCTTCCCATTCCAAATACCCCATTCCCTTTTTTAAATTCAAGAACAACCTAATTAAATTTAACTAAAAAACATAGTTCATTCAGAAATACATAGCTTCACATCAATATTTTAAAACAAACTCGCATACCTTGAAATAAATACATATATTTTAAAAGACAGACTTTACAGAAACATGAAATTAGAAATCTCACACGGCAGTAGTATTAAATATTTTTTGTTATCTAGGAACTCTCATGTGTGATCCAGTATTTATTATTTCATGCGAAAGATCAGGCTCTACAATGTTGAGATATATAGTCGACTCTCACTCTGAGATTGCTTGTCCCGGGCATCTCTATATTGGTCAATTATGTGACAGTTTAAATATTTTACTCACTGGAACCTTGGCACAAAACCAAAAAGAATTAAGTGAAGTCAATAAAAAACTGCTTGTTATAAGCGAAACTAAAAAAATTATCGAAAATGTAATAGCGCGTTACCTCATAGAAAAAAACAAGTCTACTTGGTGCGAAAAGACTCCAATGAATTTGGAGTATCTGGACTTGTTAAACGAGCATTACCCTAATGCAAAGTACATTTGCCTTTATCGCCACTGTATGGACGTTGTTCATTCCAGCTTAAATTTAAGTAAATATCGATTTCTTCCTGAACATGTGCCTTTTGTACAAAGAAACCCTGGAAATATCATCGCTGCGATGACCGAAAACTGGCTGGAGAAAACTGAAAAGCTCTTAAAATTTGAAGAGAGCCATCCGGAGCAGTGTTTTCGAGTTAAATATGAATCTATCGTTACAAAACCCGAGGAGACATTAGCAAAATTATTTGAATTTTTGGATGTTTATTGGGAAGAAGATTTAATTGATAAAGTATTCAGGATTGACCATGATAAAGGTGAAGGCGACGGTAGAGCAGTTCTTTCTAAAAAAATCAGAAAAGACTCTGTTGGAAAAGGGGTGGAAGTACCTAAAACGGGAATTCCCGAAAAGTTTTTACCTAAAATAGAGAAGTTACTTTTTGAGCTGGATTATGGAAGCCTCGATAGTTATTACATAAATAAAGAAATACAGCTAGAAAAAATATTAGTTGATTCAAACTTACTAAAAATACGTCTCGAGAACGCAATCAAAACAAATAGAGCTAACTTCCCCTTGCTTAAAGGAATTTGGAAAATAATTTTTACAGATGAAAGTAACAGTATTTTGACTATCGATTTATCTGAAAAGGAAGCTGTTTTTGTAAATACAAATATACAAGCAGACTTTACCTTAAGTTTGCCCACTACTTTATTGTCCGATATGTTTGATGGCATTAGAGATGGAATAGAAGTATTTTCGCAAGGAGAAATTCAAGTGGAAGGAACTGATGATAAAGATAAATTAATATCATTCGGTAGATTAGTTCTTTCATAAACTGTAATAAAAATTCAATTTTTATAGCAAATACCGCTCAACTCGAATACGAGGTATTTAACGGACTATCATAGCATAGTTAATAATACTTATATAGAGCCACTATTACTAAATTCTTACAATTCAATTAAGGATATATAATGAAGCTAAGCTATAACACCTCTTCAAATGTAGCACGTGTTGATGCACCATCGGTAGAAGAATTCACCAGCTTATACGCTGAACCGGGTAAGCCGGTTTTAATATCAGGGGTAGTTTCGAATTGGCCGGCTTATTCTCTTTGGAATCAAAAATATTTCAATTCAATTGCCGGAGATCGTCTGATTCCGGTAAAGCGTATGCGAAACGGAGATTATTTAGAAGCAGCTAATGAATTGATGAAGTTATCTGAATATTTAAATATTGTAAGTAAGAAACAGACTGGAGAAGACCGGTTCTATCTAAGCGAACAACCTGTAAAACGAGTTCTTCCAGAGGTAGTTGCGGACTATTCTAAGCCTACATACATTGAATCGGATGATCCGTTGGCAGTTTGCTATATTGGGAGCCATGTACATTCCCAAATGCATTTTCATCCCTATGGAAAAGCTTTACTTTGTGTTGTTTCGGGTCGTAAAAGAGTTAAACTTTTTGCACCCGATCAAACTCAATTTTTATATCAGAAATATAACTTCAGTAAGATTACTGAAGAACCTGTCGATTTAGAAAAGTATCCTTTGTATGCGAATGCAAACTACTATGAATGTGAAGTCAACGCGGGCGAAATGCTCTTTTTTCCAATTTATTGGTGGCATGGCGTTGACACGCAGGAATTCACATCTGCTGTAGTTTTTTTCTGGAATGATTCACGTCGTTTGAGATGGTCGCCCCCACCGGGAATACCTTGGCATACACCTTTACTGTTTGAAATTGCTTCTTGGTATTTTAAGGGGAAAGCAATTCTGCGGAAATTAGCAAATTATCAAGATGGAAATTGAAGAGCTCACAATTTAAAGTGTTGGACACATCCCTGTGTCCAATTTTTTCGTTACTTTTATTCCAATCCTGCCTCCCGCATATGCTGCCGCAAACTCAGCGGCCGCATATCTGTCCAAACATCCTTGATGTAATCCAGGCATTCCTGTTTCGGACCTTTGGGGCCGACTGCTCGCCAGCCGTTGGGAATTTCCTTGTAATCGGGCCAGATTGAATATTGTTCTTCGTGGTTGACAACTACTTGGTAGGTGGTGGTGTCTTCTTCTTCGTTCCAGCTCATTAGGTTCTCCGGTTTCAATTGAAAGGGTTTTCGGCGGTCGCGCGTTGCATTACCAATTGTCGGAATAGTTTGATAGCTAAAGCCGACAGACCTATTCCCAACTGCATCATTGCTTCTCGCGCTTTGGTAGGCACTACGCCGACTGTTGTGAAAGGCGCGTTGCGGCGAATCGGTGATGCCTAAAGTTCGACCGTCGAGTGGAGTGACTCCGCAGTGATGACGAATTCGGGAGCGGTTTTCCTCAGTCGTTGCTCAAATCGGCTTGGCGTTTTTTGAATTGTGTGCGGCAATGGAGCAACGCTCTGGCCAATAATTTTTCGACGGCGCTGTCGGAAACGTTCATCTCGACGGCTATTTCGGCGTAAGTCATGCCGTAAACCCGGTTCAGCACGAAGGCCTTTCTGGCCCGCTCGGGCAGTTCTTCGACGACGCTCGAAAAAATCGCCATTTTTTCGTTGACCAGTGCCAGCTGCTCTTCCGACGGTGCCTCTTCGACAATGTCCAGCGTCGGCACGGTATTGTAGACGTGCTTCTCGGTAACCTTGCGGTGTTTGATATGGTCGTAGGCTAGATTACGGGCGGCGCGAAACAAAAAACCGCGCGGATGTTCGATGACTTGCTTTTGCGATTCACGGGAAAAAATGATGAAGCATTCCTGAACCAACTCCGCGGCAATTTCCGGGCAGTCGACGATACGCGCCAGATGAAGTTGCAATTCCGATTGATGCTCAATGTAAACGGATTCTAGGTTCATACTCAATTCCCTGTTGTGTTATCAGCTTAGTTATCTTGTTAGTGGCTCAGTTCACCAATATACGAATTGACTCAAGATTACACTGCTATTTTGGATTGGCGCACGCTTTAAAACCTCTCGTCTATTGCTTGGAACAGGGTGGTGCCGGCTAACGCAACGGACAACTTGTGAGTATTTTTAAGAGACTAAAAAGCGAATGAGTTTTACTTAGAGGGAGCAAAAGCAAAATTTAAGCCAATAAGATAGGGATATAGTATCAGCCACTTAGCATAGCGCCTACCTCAGACGGTTCGAATAACATGGGAAATAGCGCAAATTTAATACGTTATATAACATTGCTCAATTGTAAAATCGCTCACTCTACCTGACAACGCGATTTAACAGCTCGTCTGGATTTTATCTTTGCTCCTTATTGATACATTCCTACTTTATGGCTGAGGTTTTCTGATGCGTAAAGCGTCTTCTGCATAGACGCACCCCTACCTTGGGCTCTTTTAACTCGGCGGCAAGAATCCGCGCTATACCCGGGCATTTGCTTATCTGCATCGCATACCTTACCGGATGCCCAAAGCAGAGAGCACTGCAACTGCGCCGCCATCGATATTGTCTACAACTTGCCGATTCGGCATTATTTGCATAACGGAGTCGATATGCTGCTGTTTTTATGGCGCTCATCCTGGATCACGATTAGCGGCGTGTTACTGACGGGGTTACTCAGCGGTTTTAGCAACGCGGCATTAATTGCGTTCATCAACACCAGCCTGGCCGGCGGGCTGAATATGCGCGACGCCCCCTGGTGGTTTGCCGGGCTGGCGCTTACCGTCTTGCTTAGCCGGTTCGCCTCGCATTATTTGCTTAACCGCTTTAGCACCCAGCTGGTTAGCGATTTGCGGCAGCACATTAGCAGGCTAATCCTGAAAGCGCCCTACCCCGATTTGCAGAAAATCGGAAAATCGGTACTGCTGGGACACTTAACGGAAGATGTCGGCGCCATTGCAAACGCCAGCGAGCTTTTTCCCATACTCTGCATCAACGTTGCAATCGTGACCGGCTGCATGGCCTATTTAAGCTGGCTGTCCTGGCAGCTGGCCGCCGTGTTGGCCGGCGTGATCCTGTTTGGCACGACAACATTCAACCTCTGCAAAAACATCCCGTTACGGTCGATTAGAAAGGCGCGCGACGAATACGACGCACTAAGTAAAGGATTTAGCGCCTTAACTGAAGGCGTTCGCGAACTGAAACTGCACCACCACCGCAGCGAAAGATTTCTTGCCGAATCCCTTGCCGGCAGCGCGGAAGCCTACCGCCGACATTCCTTCCGCGCCACTGTTGGCTACTTATGCATAAACCAATGGATACAGCTACTCTATTACCTGACTATCGGGGCAATCCTGTATGTATTTCCCCTCTGGCGGACGCTTAGCCATGAAATTGTCAGCGGTTATGTCGTGGTATTTTTATTTATGATGTCGCCGTTAACCCTCGTTACCAACAGCTTGCCCGTCTTCAGCCGGGCCAAGGTGTCGTTAAACAAGGTCCTGCAATTGGACGACGCGCTTGCAGCGCAAAACCCCGCTGCACGATCGGCCGATACGTTGGCGCAATACGATTTCGGCACATTGACGCTATCCGGCCTCACCCATCATTTTCATCGGGAAAAGGAAAACCGCAGTTTTATGCTGGGCCCCATCGATTTGACGTTTCATCCCGGCGAGCTGGTGTTCCTGATCGGCGGCAACGGTAGCGGCAAAACCACCTTGGCGATGTTGCTGATAGGCCTTTATCACCCCGAACAAGGCGTCATTCGCTGGAACGGCGAAATTATCGATTCCCGCAACCTTAACGCCTATATGCAAAATTTTTCGGTCATTTTTTCGGACTTTTATCTGTTCGACGAATTATACGGCCTCGACATCGAACGACACCGCAGCGCATTGGACGATTATTTACACCGCCTGCATCTCCATCACAAAGTCGAAATCGTCGACGGCCGTTTTTCATCGGTAAACCTGTCTCAAGGCCAGCGCAAACGCCTGGCTCTGCTGGTGGCTTATCTGGAGGATAGGCCGTTCTATGTATTCGACGAATGGGCGGCCGATCAAGACCCTGAGTTCAAGCATGTGTTCTATACCGAACTTTTGCCGGCATTGAAGGCACAAGGCAAAACGGTGCTGGCCATCACTCATGACGACAAGTATTTTTATCTGGCCGACCGTTGCATCAAGCTAGCTGAAGGCCGAATCACCGCCATTGAATATCCCCAAGCGCATCCGCAACAAACCGCCGATCGAATTAAGGCACGGACCATCGATGCGGAAACCACCTCTATTTGACGATGAGCATCAACAATGACTGACACGAAAAAAACGTGGCGAACCCTGGTTCTTTTAGCCGCCGGGGTGTTAATTTCCACGGCCGGCACCGGCTATTGGTGGCTGTCCCAGTCATTGCCTGTTTTGGATGGCGAGTTCGCGCTGGCCGGACTTTCCTCGCCGGCCGACATTGACACCGATAGCCATGGCATTCCGTCGATCAAAGCCGCCAGCAGAATCGATGCGGCTCGGGTATTGGGCTACGTCACCGCCCGCGACCGCCTGTTTCAAATGGATTTGATGCGGCGAAAAAACGCCGGGCGTCTGGCTGAGATTTTCGGCGAGATGGCTTTGCGCAGCGATATCCGGGCCCGTACTTACGGTTTCAACGTCACAGCCAAAACCATTCTGCCCAAGCTGCCGCCGCAACACCGTTCGTATTTGCAGGCCTATGCCGAAGGTATAAACAGCTATCTTCAGCAAAATGCGGCGCTGCCGTTCGAATTTAACGTGCTCGGTTATCAACCCGAGCCATGGCGGCCCGAAGACAGTTTGTTGGTGGTGTTGGGTATGTTCGAAAATTTGACCGCCTGGGCCGAACGCGGCGAACGGATGCTCAGCGTCATGGAACGCACGTTACCCGCCGATGTTGCGGCCTTCCTTACCCCGGATAGCGACCGTTTTACCGACGAACTAATGAAACGCACTCCATCGTTAAGACCGCCGCAATCGTTACCGGCACGCGCCATGCAGACCTTATTGGCCAATCGCTCCGCCGATACCGGTCCGCTGGCGGCCGCCTCGCCGGACGAAAGGCTGTCGGGTTCGAATGCCTGGGCGGTAAACGGTAGTAAAACGGCCGACGGTAGAGCGATTCTGGCCAACGACATGCATCTGGGCATTAGCGTTCCGAACATTTGGTACCGCGTCGAACTGCAATATCCTGAAGTCAAGGCCGCGGGAGTCAATTTACCGGGCACGCCTTTTCTAATTGCCGGCAGTAACCAACATGTGGCCTGGGGCATGACCAATCTGGCCGGCGACTTCTTGGATTTGGTTAAACTGGAGATCAATCCGGATAACCCTGGACAATATCGGCTTGGCGATGATTGGCGGGATTTCGAGCAACGCCGTGAAGTGATTAATATCAAGGGCGGCGGTTCCACATCGTTGACGGTTAGAGAAACACTCTGGGGGCCGGTTGCGCAACAAGCCATATCAGACGTACCGGTTGCCATTCATTGGGTAGCGCTGGATGCCGACGCGGTAAATATCGATATTATGGACTTGGAACAGAGCGAAACGCTGGAACAATCTCTGGCTATTGCCAATCGGGCCGGCGGGCCGCAATTGAATGTCATGTTAGCCGACGAGCACGGGCATATCGCCTGGACCCTGACCGGGAAAATTCCGCGGAGGTTCGGCGGCGACGGTTCGGTCAGCCGCTCGTGGGCCGACAGCAAAACCGGCTGGCACAACTATGTGAAGCCGGATGAATTGCCACGGATTATCGATCCGCCGGAAGGCTTTTTAATCTCGGCCAACGAACGGCGTTTTGCCGCCGATTTTCCGTATGTGGTAGGCCATCAGTTTGTCAACGGCTATCGCGCCTACCGGATTAATCAACGTCTGGAGCAACTGAACTTGGCGAGCGAATGGTCGCTCTTCAACCTGCAGCAAGACACCGAAACCGAGTTTTACAGCTATTACCAGCAATTGGCCTTGCAAGTGCTGACGCCCGAAGCGCTGGCGCGGCAACCGGAACTGGCCGGATTGCGCGATTACTTAATGCGTTGGAACGGTAGAGCCGATACCGCGAGCCTGGGGCTGCCGGTCTTGATCGAGTTTCGCAAGCAATTGATCGATGCGGTGTTCTCGCCGTTTTTAACCGCATGCAAACAAGCCGACGAAAACTTTGTATATGCCTGGAATTATGTCGATACGCCCTTGCAGACCTTGTTGAATGAAAAGCCCATAAACTTATTGCCCGATCCGAATTATAAAAACTGGGATCGATTCATCCTGGCGCAATTAACCCAAAGTGTAGAAACGGTTTTGTCGCGTCATTCGGACACCGCTCTCGCCGAGCTGACATGGGGAAAAGAGAACGTTGTCGGCCATGCTCACCCTTTTTCCAAAGCGCTTTCGCTGCTGTCTTTGGTGCTCGATATGCCGCATCAAGCGCTGGCCGGTTGCGGCGGCTACTGCGTGCGGGTGGCGGGTGCCGATTTCGGCGCCAGCGAGCGCTTGGTCGTGTCGCCCAGCCATCATGAAGACGGCATTTTGCATATGCCGGGCGGGCAATCCGGTCATCCGCTATCCGACTTTTACCGGGACCAGCAGCCGTTTTGGCTGGCTGGATTACCTCTTCCTCTGCTTGCTAACCACTCGGAGCATAAACTCCGCCTGACTTCTCAATAAATAATTAATTACTGATGTCGCTTTTCGCTAAAATGCCGTGAAAACAATGCCTTTTTTCAGATCAAGTGAACAATTTTGGAATCTAACCCTAACGACAGCATAGACGAACAGGCGGTGGCATGGTTTATTCGTTTACGCGCCGATAACGTCGGCCAACAGGATAAGGCGCGCTTTATCGACTGGCTGGAACAAGCGGCGGAGCACCGTAGCGCATTTTATGAAATCTGCGTCATGTGGGGCGATGAACATTTGCTGCAAAGCCTGACCGACAGCGCCCGAAAACATGGAATTCTCCCGGCACCCCAAAAAAAAGTCTGCATTAACCCGCGAGTTTCCTTGGCTATAGCCGCCTGTTTGGCGTTGGCCGTTTCGCTGGCGGGACAGTTGCAAATACTGATCAAAGCCGACTATTCATCCGCTCAAGGCGAGCGCAAAACCGTGCAATTGAACGATGGCTCTACCTTAATGCTCAATACCGACAGCGCGGTAGCGGTAAAACTGGAAGATGGACAACGTCTGGTGGAATTGCTGAAAGGCGAAGTGTTTTTCGATGTTAAACCCGACCCCGGACGCCCTTTCGTGGTCGAAGCCGATCACTCCACCACCCGCGTTTTAGGCACCCGTTTCTTCGTCCATCGCAGCGACAGCAGCGATGAAATCAAGGTGTTGTCCGGACGCGTCGAAGTGTCCGAAGCCAGACGTTGGAAAAACCCATTGGTATTGCGCGACAGGGAAGCGGTAACGGTTTACGACACCGCCCTAGGTCGACCGCAAAAATTGGAGTCCAGTCTTTCCACATCCTGGATCGACGGCTTTTTGACCTACGAAAACGAGACCTTGGAAACCGTAGTCAATCAAATCAACCGATACCGCTCCGGCGTGATTATTTTCAGGGACGACAAGCTGCGCGATTTAAGAATCAACGGCCGCCTGAGCATCAGGACGCCCCGCGATATGCTGGCGGTGTTGCAACGTACCATGGATTTAAAAATAACGTATCTGACCGACTGGGTGGTCATTATCGGCTAGCGCCACCCCTTTGTACCTTTCGCGCTTCAAATTTCGGCGCACCCGCTCCCTCGGCCTCCGGGAGATGGCAGCGGTGGGGGAATCGAAAAACCGAAATTTGAACTACTGATTAGTTCCGCATCGGCCGCCAACCCGGGATTTTCATAGGGCGACGTGCCGGTAAATACATTATTCAGCCTGCTTGGCTTTTCTCTAAAGCCCTTTAGCGCCGCCCTGCTCGCCCAATCTCCGAACAGTCGCAAATTTTTTTAAGCGGACAGGTGGGGATTTTGCCCGCTCAATCGTCTTATAAGTTGACGCAAGTTCGCATGGCCGATTGGTAAAATTTTGGAGTCTTTATGAAAACCCGCCCGTTTCGGGCGCTTATGCGCCGCTATTCCGGAGTCCGGCAAGACCGGCACACAGCCGGCGCGGCGATCCGGTTACAAAAATGCCGTTCGCTCCGGCTCGCAAGCGCCCGTGGCTAAGGGTTTCGTCAAAAATAACATCCCCGCATTTTCGGGATTGTTGCCGGTAGGAGAGGCGTTAGCCCCGATCAAGGCGTTCTTCGCGGCTAAAGCCGCTCCAAGGAAATCTATTTCGGCAAGTTGTTTCCAACCATATCCTGAACGGAACCCCGGTAAACCGTACGGCAACCGCATAAGCGGCGGCCATTCGGCCTCGGCGCCTGTTTGGCCGGCTTTGGCGTTATGTTTGGGGTTGGCCGGCTGCAATAGCGCTCCCGAACGTAGCGCCGACGATCTGGCCGTCCAGGTTCCGGC
>NZ_JANIBK010000098.1 GCF_024505165.1 Methylomonas rivi | reverse complement strand
GAATAGGCCTATTCGCGGGCCTTTTTTATGTTATTTGACACATCGGGAAAAGCTCTTCTGGTTAAGCGGAGAGTCATAGGTTAAAATTAACCGGTTAATTCGTGATAAATATCGGTAAAAGGAACAGTTGTCTGTCTGATTGCAGGCCGCAAAATTACAATAAGATATACGCATACAAGTTTATAACTACAATCGAGGAGGCTGCTCCGTGAAGAAAACAAAGCAACTGCTCGCGTGTTTGGTTTTGATGGCCTTGGGTCTCGGAACCGCGCACGCGGACTACACTCTTAACCTGGTACAAGGGGTGACGCAACTCAGTCATGAAGTATATGATCTGCATATGCTTATCCTGTGGATCTGCGTGTTCATCGGTATTGGCGTGTTCGGTACCATGTTCTACTCGATTTTTCACCATCGTAAATCCAAGGGACATCAAGCAGCCTCGTTCCACGAGAACACCACGGTGGAGATCGTTTGGACCATCATTCCGACTTTGATTCTGGTGGGCATGGCCATTCCGGCAACCAAGGCCGTGATGGATCTGGACAAAGTGCAAGAGTCCGATATGAGCATCAAGGTCACGGGCAAGCAATGGTATTGGGATTACGAGTACCTGGATAACGGCGTTCACTTCGAGAGTCATTTGGACGAAGCCAGCGAGAAAGTCCACCGCCTTAAAGACGGCGATCCGCGCACGGTTGCCAACTATTTGTTGAACGTCGACAAGCCTCTGGTCATTCCGACCAAAAAGAAAATCAGATTCCTCTTCACTGCCGCCGATGTTATCCACTCCTGGTGGGTGCCTGATCTGGGCTGGAAAAAAGACGCCAATCCCGGTTTCATCAACGAAGCCTGGACGTATGTCGAGAATCCCGGCGTTTACCGAGGTCAATGTACAGAGTTGTGCGGGCGCGACCACGGCTTCATGCCGATAGTCGTCATTGCGATGGAACAGGATCGTTACGATGTCTGGGTAAAAGAAACCCTGGAAAAACAAAACAAAGCGCCCGATCTGAGCGCCCAGAGCCGCTCGGTATTGATGGCGAAAGGCGAGTCGGTTTATTTGAAAAATTGCGTGGCTTGTCATCAGATCGACGGTAAAGGCATAGACGGTTGGTTCCCTGCCTTGCGCGGTAGCGCCAAAGTTACCGGCAACATGGATCAGCTGATCGGTTTCATCCAAGCCGGCACCAGTAAAATGCCTTCTTTCCGCAAATTGCCGGATGATGAACTGGCGGAACTGATTACCTATATCAGAAACGCACCGGAACTGGGTAATAACGTGGGCGACGAAATTCAGCCTGATAAAATCACTCCTAAATGGGACGATGATGAGTAAACCTAAGGGTTTCTTGTCCAACTCATTTTTCAATAGTTATTGAGGTATTAAGTATGTCTGCTGTCGTAGCTGAACATGATGATCACCACGATCATCACGATCACGGCCCTGAGAAGGGTATTTTAAGATGGATAATTACCACCAACCACAAAGATATCGGCACCTTGTATCTGGTGTTCGCGCTGATCATGTTCTTTGTGGGCGGCACCATGGCTTTGATCATTCGTTCCGAATTGTTCGAGCCGGGTTTGCAATTTGTCGACCCCAACTTCTTCAACTCCATGACCACCATGCACGCGCTGGTAATGGTATTCGGGGCGGTGATGCCGGCTTTCGTCGGTTTGGCCAACTGGATGATTCCGATGATGATCGGTGCGCCGGATATGGCGTTGCCGCGCATGAACAACATGAGCTTCTGGATGCTGGTCGCCGGCGTGTTATTGCTGGCTAGTACCTTGTTCATGGAAGGGGGAGCGCCGGCAGCGGGTTGGACTTTATATCCGCCACTGGTGTTGCAAACCGGAAAAGCCTTTCCATTTGCGATTTTCTCGGTTCACATGCTGGGTATTTCGTCCATCATGGGTGCCATCAACGTGATTGCCACTATTTTCAACATGCGCGCCCCGGGCATGACGCTGATGAAAATGCCGTTGTTCGTTTGGACTTGGTTAATCACCGCGTTTTTGTTGATCGCCATCATGCCGGTTTTCGCCGGCGCGGTAACCATGTTGCTGACCGACCGTTTCTTCGATACCAGTTTCTTCGATGCGGCGGGTGGCGGCGACCCCGTGTTGTATCAGCATATTTTCTGGTTCTTCGGTCACCCCGAGGTTTATGTCATGATTCTGCCCACCTTCGGTGTGGCTTCCACCATTATTCCGGTATTTGCCCGTAAGCCTTTGTTCGGTTATGCCTCCATGGTGTATGCGACTGGCGCGATTGCCTTCCTGTCGTTCATCGTTTGGGCTCACCACATGTTTACCGTGGGCTTGCCGGTTGCCGGCGAGTTGTACTTTATGTACGCGACCATGCTGATTGCGATTCCGACCGGGGTAAAAGTATTTAACTGGACCGCCACCATGTGGAAAGGCTCCATGACCTTCGAAACCCCCATGCTGTTTTCCATCGCTTTCGTGGTGCTATTTACCATGGGCGGTTTTACCGGTTTGATGATGTCGGTCGCGCCGAGCGATTTTCAATATCACGATACCTACTTCATCGTGGCTCACTTCCATTACACCTTGGTTCCGGCTTCCATCTTTATTTTGATGG
This sequence comes from Methylomonas rivi, assembly GCF_024505165.1. Lineage (GTDB taxonomy): Bacteria > Pseudomonadota > Gammaproteobacteria > Methylococcales > Methylomonadaceae > Methylomonas > Methylomonas rivi. Next base: position 12,316 of record NZ_JANIBK010000098.1, on the reverse strand, counting down.
CCGCGGGCTATTACTGGTTGCCAAAATGGACCGGTAATATGTACAACGAAAAAATCGGTCAATTGCATTTCTGGTTGTCGGCGATTTCGGTCAACATCTTGTTCTTCCCGCAACATTTCCTGGGTTTGGCGGGCATGCCGCGCCGTATTCCGGATTATGCGATTCAGTTTGCGGACTGGAACATGGTGTCCAGTATCGGCGCCTTTATCTACGGCTTCAGTCAATTGTTGTTCGTGTACATCGTGATCGACACCATTCGCGGCGGTACCGGTAAAGTCACTGCCGAGGTTTGGGAAGATGCCGGTAAACACAGTCTGGAATGGACCGTGCCTTCGCCCGCGCCGTACCACACCTTTACGACGCCACCTGAAATCATTCCAACCGAGCACTTTTAAGGTTGGACAATAATAGAGGCAGCATCCCCACCCGCTATAAAGGTGGGGATAACTGAAACAATGGATACCAAGAAAAAAAATATCCTGACGGCTGTAATTTTGATTGCGGTAGCGTTAACGATTTACGTCATGGCGGTGATGAAGGCGATGTCGCAATGAGCGATGAGTTAAAGCGGAAGAACACAACACTGGCGAAAAAACTGGTGATTGTGGCGCTGCTGATGTTCGGCTTCGGTTATGCATTAGTGCCCATTTACGATGTGCTTTGCGACATTACCGGGCAGAACGCTAAATTGAAGGAAGCGGTCGAGGCCGACCAAGCGTTTGCGGTTGATGAGGGCAGGGAAGTGAGCGTTGAGTTTGTCACCTCGGTGAACGAATCGACTCCGCTGGATTTTCGGGTGGAAACGCGCAGCATGAAGGTTCATCCGGGGCAATATTACACGGTGAATTTTTATGCCAAGAATAATTTGCCGCAACAAGTCAAAGCCCAAGCCATTCCCAGCATAACGCCGGGTCTTGCTGAAGAATTTTTTAAAAAAGTACAGTGTTTCTGTTTTGAATTGCAAACTTTCGAAGCGAATGAGGAAAAAACCATGCCGGTACGGTTTGTGGTGAATCCCAAGCTACCCGAACGCTATAAAACCATTACATTGTCGTACACTTTTTTTGATAGAACTAATAACACTGAAAACTAATAGAGGGGAAGGTTATGTCTACACACGGCGCTTATTACATCCCGCATAAGGCGGTCTGGCCTGTTTTGGCTACTGCTGGCCTGATGCTGATGCTGGCTGGGTTTGCCAATCATTTAAACGGCTCGGCTATCGGCTCCGGCATGATGCTGACCGGCTTTGTGGCTTTTTTGGTCATGCTGGGCTTGTGGTTCGCCCTGCAGTCGACCGAAAGCGAATCCGGCATGTACAACCATGGTGTCGGTATTTCCTACCGCATGGGTATGATGTGGTTTATTTTTTCGGAAGTGATGTTTTTTGCCGTATTCTTCGGCGCGCTGTGGTACGCACGTAATATTTCCATACCGCACCTGGGCGAGGGCGGCATGCTAAGCGGCCCCGGCCGATCCACCCACGATGTATTGTGGCCGGCGTTTCAGGCGGTATGGCCGACCAACGGTCCAGGCAATGTCGGCGGCGAGTTCGAACCCATGGGCGCATTCGGCCTGCCTTTCATCAACACCTTGTTGCTGTTGTCCAGCGGTGTAACCTGCACTTGGGCGCATCACGGCTTATTGGCTAAAAACCGCGACCAGTTGATTAAAGGCCTTTTGGCGACAGTCGGCTTGGGCTTTTTGTTCGTGGCTTTCCAGGCCACCGAGTATTACGAAGCCTATCACGAGATGGGTTTGACGCTGGGCTCCGGTATTTACGGTTCGACTTTCTTCATGTTGACCGGCTTCCACGGTTTCCACGTTTGCGTGGGCGCCATTATCCTGTCGGTCGTATTATTCAGAAGCTGGAAAGGCCACTTTACCCCGGAAAACCACTTCGCTTTCGAAGCGGCGGCTTGGTATTGGCATTTTGTCGACGTGGTTTGGTTAGGCTTGTTTATCTTCGTTTACATCATGTAATTGCAATAACGTTGAAAAAGCGCGCTCCAGCCGGGGCGCGCTTTTTTTTTGCGAGAAAGTTAAGGATTTGCAGCCGGTTGGTTGCCGCTAAGCTCGTGAGCTTGTTGCATCCTGGCGCCGATGCCGCTGGGTTGGAACAGACCGGTGGCAAAAGCCACGAATAACAAAATAAATAAAATCAAGGACAGGCCGATTCGGTAGGTTAATGCCTTTGCGGTTTTGCGGGAATGTTCCTCGTCGCCGTGTTTAACCAAGTGGAATAAAGCCGAGCCCAGGCTTGCGAGGATGGCGATAAAAATAACGACGGCAACAGTTTTTAGGGTCATGGCAAATACGTAAAATAATCGGAATACTTCATTCTGGATGAATAAAGCCATCTTGCCAATCATTTTAAGGCGGTTGTAAAGGACATTATGAAATTCAAGTTATTAAATCGGACTTTTCAGATGTCATGGCTGGGGCTGAGTGCTTATCTGCTGCTGATGCTGTTGCTATGCAGTCTGGGGAGCTGGCAACTGAGCCGGGCGGAACAAAAAAAACAGCTGCTGTTGCAACAACAAGCCGCGATTGATTCTGGCGTCATCGATTTAAACCGACAGACCATAATTGATGTGGCGACGGTGCGTTATCGCAAGGCCAGGCTGAACGGGCGCTACGATTTCGCCCATCAATTTCTGCTGGATAACCGGATTATGGACGGCAAAAGCGGTTATTTTGTGCTGACGCCGTTTCGGGCGGATGGGCTGCCGGCGGCGGTGCTGATCAATCGCGGTTGGCTGGCGGTTGGCGGCGATAGAAACCAAATGCCCGATCTGAGCATGCGGACAGAACCAACCGAAGTGACCGGCCGAATTAACGAATTTCCCTCGGTTGGGCTGGTGCTAAAAGGGGCGGAAATACCGACCGAAAATTGGCCGTCTGTCGTGCAAGTTGTGGATAGCAAGGTGCTGTCGCAAAAGTTGGGCTATGAAATAGCCGCATTTCAAATCGAATTGGAGCCGTCGGCGGCCGAGGGTTATAAAAGGGAGTGGAAAATCAATGTGCCAATCCCGCCTGAAAAGCATCTGGCCTATGCAGTACAATGGTTCGGCTTGGCGCTGACTTTGACCGCGCTGTTTATTTGGATAAGTATAAAAAATCGTAGTGAACACACAGCTTAAAAAAAACCGCATCACTATTTTGGTGATCTTTGCCATGTCCATTATCCCTTTCGCCATCGCATGGTTTTTGGCGGATAACCCCGGCAAAGTAAAACTGGGCACTAACAACGGCGAATTGATTACCCCGCCGTTAACCACCGAGATAAGCGACTTTACCGGCTACGATAGTTTTTCGGCTGACAATATCAAAGAGCTGCAAGGCCACTGGATATTGATCAACGTGTTGCAACAAGGCGCGTGCCAACAGGCCTGTCAGGATGGTTTATATAAAACCCAGCAAATTACCTTGATGATGGGCAAGGACATCGCGCGGATTCGCAGATTGGCGGTGATATTTAACCGGGCCGATCAACCGTTGCCGAAACAATGGCAAGAGGATGCCCGCTTATTGAAAGCGCTGCCTTCCGCAACCTTAAAAGCCACCCTGCGGAAAATATCCGCCGATGAGCAGCCCGGGGGCTTATTGGTGATGGATCCCTTGGGTAACCTGATGATGAAATACGACCCAGGTTACGACCCCTATAAAGTCAGAAATGACTTAAGCAAGTTATTACGAATTTCACAAATCGGTTAAAAGCATGTTTAGAAAATTGAGTTTGTTTTGCGCCATTTTGGCGTTAATAGTCATTGTCATGGGTGCTTATGTCAGGCTGTCGGATGCCGGATTGGGCTGTCCGGATTGGCCGGGTTGTTACGGTCAGGCCATGGTTAACGATAGCGCTCAATTTGAATCCGATGCGGCAGCCGCTTTTCCCGATAATCCCTTGGATACCGCCAAAGCTTGGAAAGAAATGACCCACCGCTACCTGGCCGGCGGTTTGGGCGTTGCCGTGTTGGTTTTATTTGCCATGGCTTGGCGTCTACAGCGGCAGCGTACCGCTGTCATCGGCTGGACTTCTGTGCTGTTGTTGTTGGTTGCGTTGCAAGCGGCACTCGGCATGTGGACCGTGCATTTAAAAGTCATGCCGGCCATGGTGACGCTGCATTTGCTGATGGGGTTTATTACGTTTTGGGCCATTAGTTGGACGTATTTACGCGGCAACCCCGACATTCAGCGCCGCTCCAGCACGTCCGGTCCGGCCTGGTTTGCGTTGCTGGGTATGTCGGTGTTGTTGCTGCAAATTGCCTTGGGCGGTTGGGTCAGCAGTAATTACGCGGCGTTGGCTTGTACGGACTTTCCCCGCTGCCAGGGACAATGGCTACCCGAAACCGGCTATGCCAACGCCTTTAATTTTTTAGCGCACGATAGTACGTCCTTATCCGCCGCCGGCAAAGTGGCTATTCATGCTTTGCACAGATTGGGTGCGTTAATCACCTTTTTGCTGTTGTCATGGTTGATGTTGACAGCCACCTCGGAGCAATATCCTAAACGGGTTCGCCGTTCCGGCGTGCTGCTGAGCGTGCTGTTGCTGGTGCAAATCGTCATCGGCATCTTCACGGTCAAACACGGCGTGCCCCTGGCGCTGGCCGTGGCGCACAACGCTTTTGCCGCCTTGTTGATGCTGCCTTTGTTGGGCATATACTTTTTTAGCCGCTACGCCTTGCCGGACGAGGAGCCTGCGGAAAGCCAGCCGCCGCTTGAAATACCGGCGGAGCCGGAATCGCTGTACCTGCGGTTGAGGACTCAGTTAAAGAAGACCCGCGGCAGTATCGGCGGGGTGTTAACTATATTGACGGGGCAGGATGCCGTTACCCGCGATTTGCTGGATGATGTGGAGGCCAATTTATTGATGGCGGATATCGGCATTGAAACCACCACGGCCATCATTCGGCACCTCAAGGAAAACCTGGAAAAAGACCAGCTGAAAGACGGCGCAATGCTCACCCAGGCTTTGAGGCAAAACCTGTTCGAGATGCTGCAACCTTGCAGCCAGCCGTTGCAAATACCCCGGCAAGACGGGCCGTTTGTAATATTGGTGGTGGGCGTTAACGGCGCCGGCAAGACCACGTCGATCGGCAAACTGGCGCATCGCCTGCAGGAACAAGGCCATAGTGTGATGCTGGCGGCGGGCGATACCTTCCGTGCGGCGGCGGTCGAGCAATTGCAAACCTGGGGCGAACGCAATAATGTGCCGGTGGTGGCGCAACATACCGGCGCCGATTCGGCCTCGGTGATTTTCGATGCCTTGCAATCGGCGAAAGCCAAAGGCGTCGATGTGTTGATTGCCGATACCGCCGGCCGCTTGCATACCAAATCCAACTTAATGGAAGAATTGTCTAAAATTAAACGCATCATGGCCAAACTGGATGCCAATGCGCCGCACGAGATATTGTTGGTGCTGGATGCCGGCACCGGACAGAACGCCCTGTCTCAAGCTAGATTGTTCAACGAGGCCGTGGGGCTGACCGGTTTGGCCCTGACCAAACTGGACGGCACCGCGAAAGGCGGGGTGATCTTTGCATTGGCCAACCAATTGCGGATTCCGATCCGCTTTATCGGCGTCGGCGAGACCAAGGAAGATCTGCAGGATTTCGATGCAAAGACTTTCGTAGACGCGCTGTTTGTGACAGACTAAAACCATGTTGAGATTCGAACACGTATGCAAACGCTACCCCGATGCCGGTGACGCGCTCATCGATGTCAGCTTTCGTTTGGCGCGTGGTGAAATGGCTTTTCTGACCGGCCGTTCGGGCGCCGGCAAAAGTACGCTGTTAAAGTTAATCGCCATGATGGAGCAATGCACGCGGGGTAATGTGATGTTGGACGGCAAGGACATTACCCGCATCGGCGAACGTAAAATTCCGTATTTGCGGCGTAACCTGGGCTTGATTTTTCAGGATTACAAATTGCTGAACGACAGAACCGTATTCGATAACGTGGCCTTGCCGTTGATTGTGTCCGGCTATTCGCATCAGGATATTGCCCGGCGGGTGCGGGCGGCCCTGGATAAGGTCAGTTTGCTGGGCAAGGAAAAAAAATACCCCTTGTCGCTGTCCGGCGGGGAGCAGCAGCGGGTCGGTATTGCCCGCGCCATTGTCAATAAACCGAAAATGATCCTGGCCGACGAGCCCACCGGCAACCTCGATCCCGACTTGTCCGCCGAAGTCATGCATATGTTCGAACAATTCATGCAAGTGGGGGTGACGGTGCTGATTGCCACTCACGATGTAGAACTGATCCATCGGCTTGGACATCGGGTGTTGACGCTTGATAACGGCAGGATGTTAGCGAATTGAACATGAAACGGCAAACACACCGCAAGCATACCGGCCAGCGTTTGCTGGAAAAACTTCAGGCCTATTTGCTGAATCATGCCCATGGCCTGTTTTCCAGCCTGGGCCGTTTGAGCCGGGCGCCGGTTACTTCCGGCATGACCATTTTGGTGCTGGCTGTGGCCATCGCGCTGGCGGGGTGTTTTTATATCGTGGTGGCCAACATTCAGCAATTGACCGGCAATCTGCAAGCCAGCAACCAGATGTCGCTATTCTTGAAGGAGCATATCAACGAAGCGGCCGGGCAAAAATTGGCCGACGAACTGGCGCATCACCCGCGGATAGAAAACATCAAATTCATCGGTAAACAACAGGCTATGGAGGAGTTCAAAGCCAACAGCGGCTTTGGCGAAGCCTTAAATGCCCTGGAAAGTAATCCGCTACCCAATGTCATTCAAGTATTGCCGAAAAATGTGCTGGATAACCGCGAAGCTCTGGATGCTTTAATGGGAGAGTTCAAACAGATGCCGCAGGTGGATTTCGTGCAGGTGGATATGCAATGGGTGGAAAGGTTGCAAGCCATCATGCGCATCGCCGGCCGCGGCGTCACCCTGGTCGGTATTCTGCTGGGATTTGCCGTCACCTTTATTACCGGCAACACCATCCGCTTGGAGTTGCATAATCGCCAGGACGAAGTGTTTATTTCCAAATTGGTCGGCGCCACCCATGCGTTTATACAAAGACCGTTTCTGTACACCGGATTTTGGCTGGGTTTTATCGCCGGTTTTTCCGCCTGGCTGATTATCACCATCATGTTATTGATTATCGAAACGCCGGTGGAAAAACTGTCCGGCTTATATAACAGCTCTTTTCAATTGCTCTATTTGAGTTTTTCCGAATTCATCCTGCTATTGATGATGGCTTCGGGTCTGGCCGTGCTGGGTTCTTGGGCGGTGTTGCATTACCAGCTGCGGCAGCTTAAGCCGCAATGATATGGCATTCTGGCAAACCAAAACCTTGCGGGAAATGACCGCGGACGAATGGGAAGCGGTTTGCGACCGCTGCGGAAAATGTTGTCTGGTTAAACTGGAAGACGAAGACAACGGCGACATTGCTCTGACCCGTGTCGCCTGTAAACTTATCGACCTGAAAAGCTGCCTTTGCACCGGTTACGGTAAACGTTGCTCGGTAGTCCCCGAATGCGTTGATTTGACACAGCATGACTTTGCCGAGTTTCAGTGGTTGCCGTCCACCTGCGCATATCGCTTGTTGCATAACGGGCAAGCCTTACCGGAATGGCATCATTTAATATCGGGTAGCGCGGAATCCGTGCATAATGCGGGACAGTCGATTCGGGATTATGCCATCCATGAATCTCCTCAACTGGATCCGGAAGACCATATCATTGAATGGCTAAGTTAAAGCGAAATCGGCCAAGCGGAAATTGAGTTTTTTAAGGTCCGGCATCGTAGCGCCTGCCTGCCATTTTTTAGCTGGCATCTGAATTTTCCGCTTAGGGCCGGGCTTGGCGAGGCATCCCGATGACCTTTCCATTCTTATTCCCTTTCAATCGCCTGAACTCCCGACGCATAAGTTGGTATGATCAGTGCCAAGTAGCGTTGGACAGGCGTAAAATTTTGCCTCCGCGAACAGTCGCTTACCTGTCGAATGGCCCTTACCCAACCAATTTGAACTGCCTATGCGTAAAGCCGATTCTACCCATCAGTCCGATATCGTTGCTCGGGTAGCCCTGCGGCGGGGCGAGAATGCCGCGGCAATTTTGGAAATCAGCGGCCGGTGGCTGCGAGATGCCCGTATCGAACCGGTGGAGCGGATTTTAACCGAGCTTGAAGCGCAATCCGTCAAGCGGCTGACGATTCGGCCGGACGGTCTTGAGGCGTGGGATAGCCGCTTACCCTGTTATCTGTTAAAAATCGCCGATTATTGCGTTGCTAAGGCGATCGAACTGGATATCGGCGCGCTGCCGCAAGGGGTGCGGGATTTGTTGGCCCTGGCACGGGCGGTGCCGGAGCGTAGCGGCGCCCGCCGCCATCAGGAACGCGCTTCGCTGCTGGTCAACATCGGTACTAGAGTGCTCGGCCTGATCAAGGACAGCCGGCTGCTGATAGTGTTTGTGGGGGAATTGATATTGGCTGTTTGGGCCGCACTGAGAGGGCGGGCGCGGTTTCGGTTGTTGGATTTGTTCATTTTCGTTCAGGATGCCGGGCCCAACGGTTTCGCCATCGTCTCTCTGATCAGTCTATTGGTCGGTCTGATTCTGGCGTTTGTCGGCGCCTTGCAGTTGGCCATGTTCGGCGCCCAGATTTATATCGCCGACTTGGTGGCCTTGGGTACGGTGCGGGAGATGGGGCCGTTGATGACCGCCATCATCATGTCTGGCCGCACCGGCGCCGCCTATGCCGCTCAACTGGGCACCATGAACGTGAACAGCGAAATCGACGCCTTAAAAACCATGGGGATATCGCCCATGGCTTTTTTGGTGATCCCCAGAATGCTGGCCCTTGTCCTGATGATGCCTTTATTAACCTTGTATGCGGATTTGATGGGCATAGTCGGCGGGGCGGCCGTCAGCTACGGCGCCTTCGACGTTTCGTTGATTCAGTATTATCACGAAATCGCCAAGGCGGTCGATATCGCCGACGTTGCGGTAGGCTTTTGCAAAAGCCTAGTGTTCGCGGTATTGATCGCCATTGCCGGCTGCATGCGCGGCATGGCTTGCGGCCGTAGCGCATCGGCGGTGGGCGACGCGGCCACGGCGGCGGTGGTCGACAGCATCGTCTATATCGTGGTGTCGGATTCGCTGATTACCCTGGTTCTCAACCAATTGAAGATTTAACCGAAAGTTTTATGACGGCAGCGCACATCACGGTGGAACATTTGACCATGGCCTACGGCGATTTCGTGATTCAGCGCGATTTGAATTTTACCATCGGCCGCGGCGAGGTATTTATCGTCATGGGCGGTAGCGGTTGCGGCAAGAGCACCTTGTTAAAACATTTGATAGGTCTGCAACAACCCGCCAAGGGCGAGGTGTTTTACGATAAACAAAACTTTTGGAGCGCCGATGCCGAACAGCGCTTGCAGGTGATGCGGCGGATTGGGGTTTTGTACCAAAGCGGGGCGCTGTTCAGTTCGCTGACGCTGGCGGAGAATATCGCCTTGCCCTTGGGCGAGTTTACCGCGCTGACTAAGGCGGAAATCGCCGATATGGTGTCTTACAAATTGGCCTTGGTGGGCTTGGCGGGGTTTGAAGATTATTATCCGGCAGAAATCAGCGGCGGCATGCAAAAGCGGGCCGGCTTGGCCAGAGCCATGGCGCTGGATCCGGAGATCTTGTTTTTCGACGAACCGTCCGCCGGGCTGGATCCGGTCAGTGCCCGCCTGCTGGATGACCTTATCATCAGCTTGCGCGATACCCTGGGCACCACTATCGTGGCGGTGACGCACGAACTGGCCAGTATTTTCGCCATAGGTACCGATTCGGTATTTCTCGATTCGGACAGTAAAACCATGCTGGCCACCGGCAACCCTAAACAGTTGCTGGCGGAGTCCGAAGATCCCCGTATCATTCAATTTCTGACCCGAGGCCAAGGCCGCGGCGGCAGATAGATGGGAGTTTCATAACCATGAGTAAACCGGTTAATCCCGCCCTGATCGGCGGTTTTAGTTTGGGTGCGCTGGCGCTGTTGGTGGTTGCCTTGCTGATATTCGGCGGCGGCCAGGAATTTAACGCCGACAAAATCCGCTTTGTCGTTTACTTCGATTCGTCGCTGAACGGTCTGGAGGTCGGCGCGCCGGTGAAGATGCAGGGCGTCAAGATAGGCCAGGTCAAGGATATCGCGCTGCAATTCGATCAGCAGGGCGGCAAGATCTATAAGCCCGTGGTGCTGGAGATCGATAGAAATAACCTGAATAGCTCGGGCGGCGGGACGATGTCGGAAGAAATGAGCCTGGAAGAGCGTAAAGCCAATCGCGATCAATTGGTCGCCCTGGGCATGCGCGCCAGATTGGAAACCCAAAGCCTTTTGACCGGCTTGCTGTATGTGGATCTTAATTTTTATCCCGGTAAACCGCCGATGTTCGCCAATTTGGAATATCAAGAGTTATTGGAAATTCCCAGCCTGCCGACCGCCACCGACGAGTTGCGTAACACCGCGGAAGAAGTGGCGCAAAAATTACGCGCGCTGCCTTTGGATGAGATCGTGCAGGACTTTGCCGACAGCCTGCGGGAAATCAAGGTTCTGCTGGCGTCCGAAGAGGTGAAAAAATCGCAAATTGCGTTGGCCGATACCTTGGTCGAATTGCAAAAATCCACCAAAACCCTGAATAAGAACCTTGAGCCAATTCTGCTGAATGCCGATAAAGCCATCGTCAACGGCAACGAGTTGGTCAAGGAAACCCATGCCATGGTGCGGGAGTTGCAAACAAGCCTGCCCGGTTTACTGAGCAATTCCGACAAGACCATGGTCGCCGCCACTGCCGCCTTGCGGCAGGCCGAAACCGCGTTAAAACAAGTCGATCGCGCGGTGGGGTCCGATTCGGCCTTGACGGATACCTTAAATGCCGTTAAACAAGCCGCCCGCGCCGTTCGCGATTTGGGCGATTATTTGGAGCGTCATCCGGAAGCCGTGCTGTCCGGCAAGAATCAATAGGGAGCGATTACGATGCGATATTTACTGCGAACTTTGCTGGGCACGATTTTGTTGTCGCAAACAGCCTGCATCGGATCGTCGCCGGCTGCCCGGTTTTATTTGCTGGAACCCATTGCTTCAGCGGACGCGCCGGCAACCGCGGCGGTGCTCGATAAGCCTACCGTGGCATTGGCGCCGGTGCGGATTCCGCATTACCTGGAGCGGGCGCAGTTGGTGACGGCCAGCGGCAAAAATACCTACCAACTGGACGAATGGCATCGCTGGGCCGAAAGTCTGGACGACAACATCACCCGGGTGGTATTGCGGGACTTAAGCCTGCTGATGCCGGCGGACGTGGTGTCAGCCAATAGTCAACGCGCCAGACAAGCCAAGTTGGCCTTGGCTGTCAGTATTCTGGAGTTTCATATCGACCCGAATGGCCAGGCCCGGTTAAGCGCGCAGTGGCAAGCCAGCCGGAACGACGAGGTGATTCTAAGCAGGCAGAGCAGTTTTACGGCAGCGGCGGATAACAACGACGCGCAATTGAAAGTCGAAGCCCTCAATCAATGCTTGTCGCAACTGAATCGGGAAATGGCGGCCGCTCTGTCGGCCATCAACACCGATTGAGGCTTGACGGTTAACGTCATGCCATAGCGCGGTGCATCATGCGCGCCGGGTTTAAGCATCATTTCAAAAGATGCGCATAAGCCGGCTGGGTTTCCAGCCGGCCATCATCCAGCGGCGTACCCACGGTAAAGTGGTACAAGCTTTGCCAGTCGTTATCCTGCAAACCCAATACCCCGTGTACCGCATCGTCGAAAAAGCAACCGATACCGGTGCCGCGAATGCCGGCGGCTTCCGCTTCCAGATACAGAATTTGCCCCAGCAGGCCGGCTTCCCAAAACAGCCGCCGGTAGCGCCAGGCTTCGGCTTCGATATTGCCGGCGAAGCGGGCCAGCATCCCCAGGCTAAACGCGCTGTCGCTGGCAATCGGTTGGTGGCAGGATAGGGTTTTGGCGGCTTGCCGCACATTGCCGGCCACCAGCCGGTAAAGCTCGAACGGGGTCTCGACCGGCTGCCAAACGAAATCCTTGGAAAAAGCCTGTTTTAAAATGCTGACATCGTCGCCGTTGCGCGGTAAAAAATACAAACCCGGCTCCAAGCCGTCGACCCGGTGCACAAACAACAGCATGTGAATTTGCGGCGGCCAGTTCCAGGCCGTAAACGGCGGCTTGGCGTTGGGCAGAAGCGCCTGCAAAATCCGCTGAAAATCCGCCAAGGGCAGAGGCTCGGCCTTGCCGTTGAAATGCTGGGCGCTACGGCGCTGGCGTATCAAACGGCTGGCGGCCAGGTTTTGACTGGGCGCCG
>NZ_JANIBK010000097.1 GCF_024505165.1 Methylomonas rivi | reverse complement strand
ATCATGGATGACTATTCTGAGATTGATATGAACTTGTCAAACGGCATTGAAAAGTTTCCACTAAAAAGCCTCGAATAGTTTCCAGTTAAAATCTTGGGTTATGCTCGTTATTTCTAAGTATGAAAACAAAAAATCAGAAAAAGGTAAGAACATGAACATCAGATTGAAACAACACTTGTTTATCGGTTTTTTAGCGCTGTTTTTTGGCGCTACGAACCCTGTTGCAGCGGTTACAGAAGCTCAAATTGCTTTGACGACGGAAGCGACTAATGAAGCCATTGTTAACCTCGAAGCGGCACTGAAAGCAGTGAATGAGAATAAGCTGGATGAGGCACAAAATTATGTTGATGCCACTAGGAGCTCTGCTAGCGACATCTTGGGAAGGTGTTCGGTTGAAGCAAAAAAAGAACGCGGTTCCAACGCACTTAATAATGCGCGTCGTCAAATTAAGAACGGTGATTCAGTATCTGCTGAGGCTTCTTTAAAAGAAGCGATTAAAATTTTTAGATCTTTACTAATGTCCGTTAATAATACCGGGCAACCCAGTTTGTTTAAGTGATAAAAACCACATCATATCGAGGTGCCAATCATAGGCAGAAAACCAACCGGTCGTGGTAACTATCCAATTTTCAATAGGTGAGGCAACCAGTGACCTGCGGCATGTCCGGTATTGAGTGATGCGCGGAGGCTTTCAGGTATCGAAATTCAATGACCGCTTTCCGGCGATGAATCTGAAGATCGGATGGTCAAGACCCGACCCAAACCGGCCAGTCGAATATTGAATCAAATTTTTTTAGTTAAACTTCATCACTTAATAAGCAGACGTTCAAAAATCAGATTCGAAGGAAGGCTCGGTGTATTTGAATACAGAACCAAGCGGCCGCAATGCCGAGCAACCAGCGTCCACCCAGTTCGCAAAACACCATCCAGTCGACAAACCAGGGTACCTGGCGGGGATTGATGCCCAATTCGGCAATGTCTTGAAACGATATTTCCAATTTGCCCAATAGGTGTGCCGGTAAAGTCGCCATGATCACCAGAATCGCCGCCAATAAACCCAATCCGATCAACACTAATCGTTGTCGCCAATGCTGTACCGGCCAAACCAGCAGAATGGATCCTTCGATGACCAACGGCACGAAGCTATGCAGCAAATGGGCAGACGACTTCAATTCGGTCGTTGGCGGGATAAAATGGTCGGCATTCAGGTAAATCGGTCGTAATGCTAAAACCGATAACTCAATCGAGGCATCCATTTGGGATTGCACCGAGTTGACTACGTGCAAACTGGGCGATAAATCCGGCGTCATCGATATTATTACCGCCTTCAGTATCGGGAACACAACTGTGATCAGCCCTTCACCGAAAAACAAAACCAAGCAGGACAACACCAGCCAGGCTAGCAAGCCTTTCAGCGTCAGGAAAAGCAGCTCAGGCCGGCTCATGGATCGAAGGTCTCGAACCGAACGCCCACCAGGCAAAATAAAAGCATCCCAACATTACCATCAAAGTCGGTGCCACATAGGTGTGAATCAACTGAAACCAACCGGGATGGTAAGCGATGACGAAATACAGCACGCAGATACGCAACAGATTGAGAAAATAGATCAGGCCGATGCCGAGCACCAAGCCGATGAGTTTGCGCTTTAATCCGGACGGAAACACCAGCACGGCGGACGTCACCAGAAATAACGCCCCGGCACCGTCGCAGCCACGCACGATTTCCAGATCGGCCTTGGCGGAAAGCAGATGATTTTGCTTGGCCAATACATGCTCAAACGGTACCAACCAATTGACCAGATCGGCGCAAACCGCCACCACGCCGTGGTAGTAGATGACATTGGCAAACAGGTCGACCGGAATCTGGAAATATCCGTAATCGAGCAGCGCGTAGCAAACTACGAATAGAAGGAAAGTTACCCACTCGGGAAGCTTTTTCGGTAGAATTTTTTTCAATGCTCACTTGCCATCGTTAAAGTAGTACAAATTCCGCTCCATCCTCTGGTCCATGAAACTCACATCTCAAGGACACAAAGCTACTGTGCGTTATACAAATCATGAAGCATTAATCCATCTGGCGAATTCAGTTGTACTGACTCTTCTTTCGAATATAGCAGCTCTAATTTTCCCTTATCAGGACCATTTTCAACTGCTCGAACACCATCAATAACACAAAGAAATCCAAATAGCGCACTATCAACCGAATCAGATACGATAGACTTTACAATCGCTTTCTGTTCATCAGGAAGAGAAAGATACCATTCAGAACGAGCTTTCAGTTGTGATACCCTCCGTCCAGGAGGGTTTTCAGTAACTGAAATAACATCATTTATAGCCCCATCACGGACTACAATTTTTATTTTTTTTATAAACTCCAGGCTATCCATAAATGGTCTCATTTTGCAAAAGCATTTGGATATGCTTGTTTATTAAGTTGAATTAGCCCGCGTAGCTCCCAATAGCGAAGCGTATTCGAAGAAATGAGGCTAATCAGGAAGGATCAGTTTCTGGTGTCCAGCCTGATTCAATCCTCTCAATCAGCAATGTATCATTCCAAACTCCCCGAATCGGTAACTTCCGCTGCTCAGAGTCTAAGTCGCCAATTTTCCATTCTTTTTCACCATCCCAAAGCCACCAAACGTCAACTTTTTTTGTCGCCTGGTTAATCATACCTGCCCGGAAAATAGGGAAATTTTGAGCATCAACAGGGACTTCCTCGTTACCCACAATAAACACAATCTGCTGATCTACTGATGCACTCAAAGGGAAGAAGCAAGAAAATACGGGCTCTTCGCTTATTAGATTTTTTATGTCTGCTGGCCGATCATTATAAATGAGACCAAACACTCGCAATAGTGCGCCATATTGCTTATGCTTATGCGTGTACTGTGCATATGTGAAGCCTTTTGATGTTGATATTTCAACCACATCTCCAATTTTCAATTTGGCCATTTTTTTCAAAATCCCGGGTTTAGTTGTTCTGATACTTTGCGCCCAGGAGGGCTTTCAACAACTGAAATAACATCGTCTATAGCTCCATTACGCACTACTGTTTTTATGGTTATAAATTCATGACTGTTCATATTAGTCAGCAGCCTCGGCAGTTGTCACTAATTCACCGGGCACCGAAAGACATGAATCTGCTCGTAGAACAGAAAAAATAGCGTCTTTGGCTTTGCAAAATATTAATTTAACGAATTCCACGCCATCTTCTTGCGCCCCATAAAACACGCATCTAAGTGCATAGTTTTCTGGCGGCAGGGTTAGCAAAGTAGAGTCAGAAATACTTGCCACTTCAATATTTGTATCGATTGGAATGGAAAAAGGAACTTGAAAAGCGCGTACAGCATTAGAATCAAGCTCATCAAAGATATCTACAAATTCCAGTTGTACAGAATGGGAGCCAGACTCCACAAGCGTACGGAATCCAACACTTCCCTCTCGCCATGTAAAGCCTTGATCTACGTGTAAATCAGTCCAGAAATTAAATGGATCTGGTATCGTTGCCAAAAACAAACAAAGCTGGCTATATGAAACACTGATTATGATGTTTATGGATTTCATATTTAAGGAACAATTTTTATTTTAACTAAAGATCCATCTTGAAGGCCGCGACAAGCATTACCTATGCAAGCACCTGCCGCCATGTTATTACTTGGGTTTATAGCTCGAACACTTGCACCAGCTCCCCCTTCAGAAAACATAGCAGGTGGGTACTCATCAAGCTGCTTTCCAGGAATTTTATCCAACCCACCAATGGAAGAAGCTCTATTAGCATCAGCTCCAGCCCGATTAATTGTAAGGATATCGGGATAACCTGCGCGTATTGCATCATCAGCATGTGTTGCCGCTTCGCCGTATTTGCTCAATGATAGCGGTATTTCCTTTGCAACATTAACAGCATCCTTGGCTCTATCTGCGACCTTGGCAATATTAGCCCCAATCCCGACGAATGGAATAGCCGAACTTGCCGAGAGCGCCGCATCACTGTAATTGCCCCGCAAAGCCGAGATGCCGGCGTTGGTCAGGTCGATGGGAACGCCGAATGGCTCCAGAGGACCTTGGGCGGCAAGGCCAGCAACATCCAATACGCCTTGGGTATAGTTTAAACCCGTATTGACGTAGCTAATGCCATCCGTTTGCACCCAGGTTCTGACGGATTGTGCCAACAAACCATTGGGGTCGTTAAAGTTGACCGGATTATTGTGGACATAGCTATACGGATTGATACCGTCGGCGTAGCCCAAGGGGTCTCGCTGGGTAAACCGAGTTTGGTTCGGGTCGTAATACCGTGCCCGGTAGTAAATCAGCCCGCTGGCATCGGGCTCTCGTCCGGTATAGCCATACTGCGGAACGGTGCCGGTACCTCCGATCTTGCTGCCGTAGGCGTCAAAGCGTTGGCTTGCGGTGACAGCTTTTGCAGCGTTGGTGGTGGCGAGCACCGAGCTTAGGCCGTCCTGGTGGTAGTAAGCCGCCGTGGCAGTAGGCTGATTGATGTTGCCGGTGAGCCGGGCTAGCGGGTGGTCTTGGCCGGCTTGGACATAGACAGCGTTAGCTGCCGTCCAGCCAGTGCTGGGGTATTCGGCGTAGATATTCTGTCCGTCGTACAGGTAGTTGGTGGTAGTAGCACCTTCGGTTTTTTGGGTACGTCGGCCTTGGTCATCGTATTTAAAGCCGCCGGTGGTGACGCCGTTGGCCACCACTTGGCTCAGACGCTGGAAGCTGTCGTAGCTGTATTGGTTTTGGCTACTGCCTGCGCAGGCTGTATCGCTGGCTCGGGTGGCGGACGTACCGCTGCATTTTTTGCTCTGGTTGCCGGCTTCGTCGTACAAGTAGGCTTCCAGCAAGGCGCCGTTGAGGTCGGTTTGGTGGACCTCGGTCAGTTGGTTGGTGGCATTATGTTTGTAAGCCGTGGCGGCGGTAACCGGATTACCCAGCTGTTTCAGTACCCGGTTGCCGAGTACGTCGTAGCCGAAGGCTTGGGTTTGCGTGGCGGTGCCGTTCTGGACGCTGATCAGCCGATCCAGCGGGTCGTAGCCATAGGTGTAGCTGAGAGTGGCTTGGCCGCTGAGGGTTTCCTGATTGGTCTTTCGTCTGCCTAAACCGTCGTAGCCATAGCTGGCTTGGGCGATGACGGTGGCGGCGTTTTTGTGGGCGATTTTGTTGAGGCTGTTGTCGGCGTTCCAGACCAGAGTCTGGTCGATGCCGTTCGGATAGCGGGCTGCGATCAGCCGGCCGCCGGCGTCGTAGTCGAAGGTGTAATGGTCGTAGTTGGGTGCCCACAGGCCGATCAGCCGGCCGACTTCATCGTACAGATAATCGCTACGGGCGCCATCGCTGTCGGCCGTGTAGTTCAGCATACCGCCCGGACTCCAACTATAGCTGAGGGTTTTGTTGCCTCTGGAGTCGGTAACCTGTTGCAGCCGGTGGGCGGCATCATAGCCGTAATCGTAGGCGACTTCGAGTTGACTGCCGGGGTTTGAACTCCAGGTTTCGGCGCGGGTGGTTAGCCCTAAAGGATCGCGGGTGACATCAATCTTGCGGCCGTCTTCGGCGCTGACGCTGTCGAGCAAATGCCCGTAAGTCCAACTATAGGTCAAGGTGTGGCCGTTAGCGCCCGGAGTTTGTTGGCTAACGACATTGTTGTTCAGGTCATAGCTGTAAGTCGTGACCTGGTTGTTGGCGTCGGTTTCGCTGAGTTTGCGACCGAAATCGTCGTAGACGTAGCTGGCTTGGATAGTCACGCTGTCGCTGGCTGATACGCCGGTATCGGGATCGATAGTGCCGCCGCCGTCGGCCGCGGTCTGGCCGGCTTCGATATCCAGCAGATTGCCCAGGTGGTCGTAGACGTAACGGGTCAGCGGACGGATGGTTTGGTTAAAGGTAGCGGAGCTTGGGTTGCTGTCGACGACTTGCGGCCCCGCTACCCGGACCAGCCGGCCCAGCGTATCATAGGTGTTGATCGTGTCGCGGGTAGCGTCTGAGGAACCGGCAGCCGGGGTGTCGGTGACTTTGACGGCGTGTCCCAAGGCGTCGTAATCGAACTGGCGAATTTGCCCCAGGGTGTAGCTGCCGATTTTGGGTTGGGTGACGCTTTTCAGGCGGCCGTCTTGGGCGGCGTTCCAGTAGCTGTAAAGCGTGACATTGCCGTTGGGGTCGATGACCGATTTGACTCGGCCGGCGGCATCCAATTTGCGGCTGACGGCATGACCGGCTTTGTCGTAAGCTTTGGTCCAGCGGTTGACCGGGTCGTAGTCGAAACCCAGCGTGTAGTTGTCCGGATCGGTGATTTGGATCAGGTTGCCGGCCGCGTCGTATTGGTATTGGCTGACGTTACCGCCGGCGTCCAGGGTTTGCTCAAGCCGTCCGGCGCTGTCGTAGCTGTGAAAACCGGAGTCCCACAGCCGCGTTTGGCCGTTCTGGCTCAATACCAGTTCCTGGCCTTTCAAGCGGCCATCGCCGTCATAAAAGTAATCGCGGGGATGGCCGGCGGCATCGGTGGCGGAGATCGGTAAGCTGTCGGCGTCGTAGCCGGTCTGTTGGGTTTGCCAGTCGGCGTCTATGCCCTGCGTTTGCCGGCCCAGTGCATCGAATTGCAGCGTGGCGCTGTCGGCCGGATCGGAGGCATTGATAACGCCGTCGCCGGTTTTGTCGCCCAGCCGCGCGATTTGGGTCGGATACAGCGTATTGGCATCATACGTGGTGGTGACGGTCGGGCCGATGCCGCCGGCGAAGTTGCCCAGCGCGGCGCCGCTGAAATCGCGTAGGGTTTTGCTTTGGGTGGGTTGGCCGCTGGCCGCGTCGTAGTTGCGCTTGCTCCACGCGGCGATATCGGCCACAGCCGGCGTGGCCCCGCCCGTCGGGACGATGCCGGTGTTCAGTTTCACCGTATCGGTCAAATTGCCCTTGGCGTCGTATTTCAGCAGCGTCCAGTTGCCGAGCGCGTCTTTGATGCGTTGCGGGGCATTGAAAGCCGTGAAATCGCTGTATTCGGTGGTGGCGCCGGACGGCTGGGTGATGCGGGTGACGTTGCCGATTGCATCGTATTGGTATTGCACAGTCAGCCCGGCCGGGTCGGTTTCGCTGAGGCGGTTGAAGGGATGGGCCGGATCGTAGCTGTAAGTATGCGCCATGCCGGTTTCGTCAACGATGCGCAACGGATTGCCGTTTTCATCGAAGCTGTGCCGGCGTTCGAAGCCGCGTTCGTTAACCGTGACGGTTTCGCGGCGGAAATCCTGGTAACGGAAGGTGGTGGTTTCCGGCAGCAGTGTGCCGTTGTTGTGGCGTTGGTGGCGGAACACCCGGCCGTCCACGTAATAGGAAAACTGCATGCCTTCGCCCTGTGGGGCGGTGGTGGTTTTCAGCGCATGGTTCAGATTCTGGCCGTCGGCGGCACTGTAGTAGGTGTAGGCCACCGGCGCGTGTTGGTTGGCGACGGCCAACGGGCTTTTATAGGTGGTCAAGTTACCGTTGCCGTCGTAACCGTATTGGTGGGTGGCCAGCACCGAGCCGCCGATGGCTTTGACGTCGACTTGGTTGATATGACCAGCCGTATAGCTGAAGGCCAGTTTGCGGCCTGGGCCGTCGGTTACCGTGCACAAATAGTCACCGCAGCCGGTGTTATAGGCCAAAGCCAGAGTATTGAGATTGCGATCCTTGATGGTCAGCAACTTGGCCTGAGTATTGGCGGTGGTGCCGGCGTTGTTTTCGAAACCGTAGCGCAGACCGTTCTTTTCGGTGACGCTCCAACTACCGTCGGCTTCGCGTTTCAATGTCGAATACACGCCAGGAGCCGCTTCGAACGTACTGTCCGCCGGTACCGTGGTGCCGGCCAGACGGAAGAAACGCTCGGCACCGCTGCCGTCCAGCCAACCGACTTTGACGTAGCCGGATTCGCTGCCGTAGAAGTTCAGTTTGTGGTTGAAGCTGTGGGTCCAGCCGAAACCCAGCGGACCGTCCTGCGGGTTACGGCTGTTATAGTTGCGTTCGAACACCAGCGGCAGGCCGCGGCCCGGCAAGGATATATCGCGCTCCGTGTGGTACAAGTTGCCGGTTGCCAGATTGACTGGGTCGCCGCCCCAACTTTGCAGGGCGTTCCAGCCGTTGGACAGTGTTGTCGAGTTAATAAGTGCACCAGCATAAAAGCTACTGGGGAGGAAGCTGTCGCGCGGGTAGCTGGTTGTGATCGGGCTGGGATTGACCAACGAATAGCCGCCGCCTAACCCACCGCTGATTATGGCCGCGATATAGCGCTTGTTCTGGTTTTCAGCCATGAATACGCCGCCATTCCAGGTCTTGGGCTGCACGCTGCCATCGGTATAGGTAATAGCCTTCTTAGGAACCGTGACTGTGGCGCCGTCGTTAACCAAGCTAGTGATTCGACCTTGGTATGTACTCATGCTGGCATCCATCAGCGTCGACCAATTATTGATATTAGTCGAGCTCAATATGACCAGCGGATTACTTCCACCTGACTCGCCGGCAAATTGCAAGCCGCGTACCGTGGAGACGGCATCGGTACGGATCAACTCCTGCCAGATAAAATGCTCGTAAGCGGAAGCGCAATAGGCCCATAGTTTAAAGGTTGGCCAAGCTTCGGCAATGCGGGCCGCGCTGGTGGTTGTCGTGGTATCGAGCTTGGTTACCCGGGCAAGATTGCCTAATACGTCGATATAGGGGCCGCTGGGATGCACGGCAAATGGCAGATCGAACAGGTAATCGACTTGAAGGCCTGCTGCAGTCAATCCGAGATGCGTGCCGCTTTCCACGCTGACACCGTTCAGTTCGCCCAAGTATTGTCCGGAGTCAGTGACGTAACTCAGATACTTCATCAGGGCGATATGCAGCAACTCGCCTTCGGTATTGTCGTAATCGGCGGCGTTGGCCGGCGTCGGGGCGGTAGGCGCGGATTGCACCGACTGAATCAACCGCTCCGATCGTTCAGCTAGCAGGCGATCAGAGCCTTGGCGGGCATAGGCCATCAACGCATGGTGAGCGCCGGCGGTCAGATTGGTATAAACAGTTTTGTTGAAGCAGTGTAAATTGGGGTCCGGTGTGTTGTTGGACGGATCGTCGTTGCGGCAGGAAGCCTGCGGCAGCGTGATGTCATCCAAAGTCACTTTCATGACCAGCCTATGTTTAGTGCCTAAGCTCAACGAGCCAGTCCCTGTTACCAAAGTATTACCGTCGAGTTTGAGCACCGGCTTCAGGTTGACTAAGCCCGCCGGCAAACCGGCTAAATCGCCATTCCAACCATTCCATATGGATAACGAAGCACTATCGGCCGGTGCATAGGATAGGGTAATACGCTGATGAACCACAGAAGGCAGGGATAGAATTTGTTCAGCCATCAAATCGGTATTCGCACTATTTCTAACCTTGATGGACAATTGGTAGCGATGGCTACTGGGCAGACTGGCGGTTTCGGGGGAGGATGAACCGTTCCAACTGACAAATTGCACGACTTCATAGGGCAAGGTTACTGGCAAAATGTCATAGATTCTTGCGGTTTGCTGACCCAGATAGGGTACGTCCAATAGAGTATTGTCCGCATTCACGCTCTTGATGTAACTTTCGACTTGCGATGCATAGTGCTCATGCGGCAGCACGTTGGTGCGGGTAGCCAAGTAGCCGGTCGGACTGTAGTCGAAAGCGACATTGGATTGAATGTCGGCAATACCGGTTTGATAGGTTTTATCCTTGAAACTGGGGTCGAGCGGAATCCAGCGGTAGCCGGTGTTGTCCGACGGCGCCCCGCGATAATTGCCATAAGGCAGGCAAGCCTCCACCCAAATATGGCGGAGTTGGATACCGTTATTACTGGTTAAAGCGCCGGCATTGGGATTCAGATTGGCTGCAAGAATAGTCGCGGCGGCCTGATAATTTTTGGCGCCGATCCAACGCGGTGCACGGCCGTTGGCCCCCAGATTCGAGGCGTCGTTGACTTGTATGTCGCCTAATACATAGCGAGCCGGTATATTGGAGGCACGCAGCAGCGCAATCAACAGTGATGCCTGATCGGTCGCACCGCCCGCACCGCTATAAAGCGTGCCTACCGCGCCTTTCATCGAACCGAAGTACGGTTCGAAGCGAATGTTGTTGTAGACGTGCTGGAATATCTTGACCGGCGAATAGCCGAGTTTGGCGGCAAGATTTTGGATTTCCTGGGAGATAACCACGTCTTCCGTGGCGTTCAAATCGGCGGGGGCGTAGCCGCAGGCCAAAGCCTCGGTGGGCGTGGAAGGTGCCGCCGCTTCGGCCGGTTTGGCCAGCATGTTCAATAGGTCTAGCAGAAAGGCGTAGTCCAGCGCGTCCGGCTTATAAGGTCCGGCGCTGAGATAACGCGGTAATTTTTTGCTGGGTTCGGCGGGTGTCGGTTCTACTTCCGCTCCCAGCCGAGTCGTAGGCGTGGGAATCGCTTCGGGTACGGCATCGGCCGATTGGCCGCGACCATGCAATGAACGTAATTCGGCCTTGGCATTCTCCAAAGCACGGCGGCGATCGCCCCCCTTACGAGCCGACGAAAATGCCGACAGCGACCGTTCGACACGATCGAAACGTTGCTCGACCTGCTTGGCATAATGCTCGAAGTCGTTTAATTTGCCGGGTTGTTTTAGTCCTTCCAGCTTGGAGCGCATCCGTTCGAGTTCTGCTTCCACGTCCTGGCGTAAATCGGCGATTTCGGAACGTTTGGCTTCCAATAGCTCTTGCTTGGACGATAGTAGATTGACTTGGCCGCCTTGTTGCAGACGATCTTCTTCATCAGCTTCCTCGAGCAATTCGGCGGCTTCATCCAGATGTTCGCGCAATTGCCGCGCCAATGGATTACCCGGTTGTTGATGCACTTTAAGCAGCGATTGCAGCACGGCATCCGGTAAAACAGCGGCGTCTTGCGGTGCGGCGTAGAGGGATGAGCTCGAGAATAGACCCTGGCACAGAAAAGCCAACGCCAGAAGCAAACGAAAATGGTAAACGCGTGACATGGAAAATTCCTTGGCCTAGCCTTGAATTTAACGGATTGTGCGGGTTTTACGATGCTCGGCGTGCCGCATGATGACGGAAAGCAGCCCGCCCATCAGCAGCATGGCCCAGGCAGGCAGTGTCGGAACTTGAGTGGGTTGCGGTTCAGTAACTTCGATTTGACTGACGATAGAGGTTTGCCTATCGGCGGCCAACACTTCGTAGCTGAAATTGTAGATACCGAGTGCCGTGGGCGTGCCGGTAATCTCGCCGGTATTGCTGTCCAGACTGAGCCCGTCCGGTAAATCGCCCGAGCTCAACAGCCAGCTATAAGGCGGCGTGCCGTTACTGGTAGCCAAGCTGGCCGTGTAAGGTAAGTCGATAAAGGCCTTGGTAAGCGGTATAGCCGTGGTTTCGCCAGCGATGCCGCGCCCGTTGCCGCTTAACAAACCGAAGGCGTCGGGTAGATTGGGATTGGTGCCGAGCAAAGCTTGGGTTTCGGTACCGTCCGGCAAGCCGTCGCGGTCGGTATCGGCCAGCGCCACCGTGGGCATTGCCGCCAACGTCAGCGTGGTGAGCAACGCATCGCCGCCGCCCCAACTGCCGTCGGTTTGTTGCTGAGCAATTAGAAAATTTTCCGCGCTCACGGCGGCGGGGTCAGTGGGCCCAAGTTCCGCGACTAGCGCGCGATACGCCAGCGCTGTTTCCAAAACAGTGCCGGTGCTGCCTTCCCCGAAACCTCCTCCGGGTGTTTTCTGCTGGGCTTTCAACCAAGCAATCCCATTGGTAATATTGGATTGAACACCGTAAACTGTTTTGTAGTGGTTGAGCGTCAATAGACTGTGCGCCGCCGGGATAACCTTGCTCGGTTGAACGCTACCTGGGGGTGCGAAATAAGGCCAACCGCCATCCGTATTTTGTTTATTGACGATGAAACCGATGCCGTAACTGGCATCGGCATATGTGGTTGCGGTGGCGTTGATGGCGTCCATGGCCAATGAAGTATCCGGAAAACTACCGCTGTAATGATCGTAAGCCCCCCAACTTAGGGATGTATCGTTACGTAAAGCAATCAGCCGGGTTATCAGTTCAGAGGTATCGCGCCCAGCTTTATTGAGTGCGATGATCTGGCGGGCTAAGGCGTCCGTGCTATAGGCCTCATGGTTTTGCAGCCAAGCCACACCTTTTGTATAAGTATCGCTTTGGGTCATACCGGAATTGACCAAGGCTTCGACAGCGGCCGCAGTCTCCGCCATCTCCAAGCCCGGCGCGCCTGACCAACTGCCGTCGCCGTTTTGGTGAGTGATCAACCAAGCCATGGCCTTGAAGCGGGCATCATCAATGGGTGCCGCCAAGGAAGCCGTTGCCATGAAAAAGCCTGAGCATACAGCAGCCAATTTTAAAAGCTTCATATCCTTGTTATCCCTGATGCAGTGGTCCAGTTAACCTAAAACAACAAGCCATCTACATTTATATCGAGTTAGCTTGCTCGTAGGTCAGTGGATTAGAGCTAGACACTCACCGGACTTGGCAAGGCTAACGCGGCAAATAATGGTCTCGGGATTGGAATTTACAGGGTAAAGATGACAGTTGTGTTAAAGATGAGCCGAATTTAGCTAATAAACACATTGATCTCTGACATCGGATGGAGGTATCAACGCATTTCTAAATGATGAAAAGCAAACCAGGCTGCTGGTTTAAAAAAATCCTGTGCGATGTTTAGTGTGGTTTATTTGAATGTCCTGGCAATAGTGTTTTTTTGTATCTATGCCGGACGGTATCTTAGAGTTATCGGTGCAAATTGAAGTTTATTTGTAGGCATTGCGAGTGGCCGCTTTCGAGCGGGACCTCATTGAAAAATGAAATTCCAAGGAGTCGTCGATTGACCGCTTTTGGCCGATAGGTTGAGGCCACCAACGTCTGCTTTATGGTCCAGCAGTTCGAAGAATCTGCATTTCACTGAATAACCGGAGAACCTCGATAGACGGGTTTGGATTGATGCTTGTCTTTCGACTTCTATTTCAATCGGTAGGGAAAGTATAGAGTCAAAGAATGTCTTTGGAAATCTTCGGAACCAAGCCCGCAATACTCAAAGCGTTTGTACACTGTTGGTTGAAAACTCCTTCAAGCGAATTCAAAGTAGTATCGTTTGCACCCGCGGCGACGAGATTTTGTTTCAGTTCAGGCCAAATTTTAAGGACTTTGTCGGCCAATTGTTTGAGCTCTCTACCCACTAATCTGGCATTTAGTCCGCATTCCGCCCCCATCAGTGCCCAGTCGTAGGGGGTTAAAGTACGCGCATCAAAGTTATCGCCTATGGCCATAGAGAGCGTATCGCTAATCTGACCCTCGGCATACATCAAGCAGCAGAGTAAATCGTAACTCGGAGCCAGACGGATACCGCCTGAGTCGATAAAAAAGGAAAGGTTTTTGCCATGGGCATCGGTGTTGCCAATCAGAATTTGAAAAATGCTCCAACGCAAAAGGGCTAAACGATCGACAGCGGGTTGTGAACTGGCTCGATCTAATAATGCAAACAACTTGGGTAAGGTTGCGCCATCTCGGATATGTTGCACATCGCGACCATCGCCGTAAGGTCGTTCGTATTTCATGCTGACACCCAGGCCTAACGCTTGGCAGCCATCAATGCAATGCAGGCGTTCGATGTTGCCTTCGCCTATTAGGCGGTCAAAACGACGGATGAGCAGTATGGGCTCAGGAATATGCTCCAGGCGAACATCGGCGGTGGCTATACCTACCGCTTGAGCCAAGCGCATACAAGCGAATTCGTTGCTGGTCATGTGCTGCAAGCCGCTACGAATGGGATCGGGTTTTAGTAGATGCGTCGATGCCAAACCTTTGCCATCGACCAGAAACCATAAACCGTTTTCCTCCAATACGGCAATCTTGTCTTGGTAGCCTGCAATGGATAAACGTACTTTGCCGTCCCAAACACTAAAGGCTTGATCGGGGCGAGAACGGATTCGCAGCGATAATTCCTGAGGGGTGAGTAAGCGCTTTGATGGGGTGGGCGTCGGAATTGGCGACGCCTCGGTCATGCTAATTTCCAGCGCGCCGGCCGTTTCTCGACCTAGAGCAACCAGTAAGCCCATTAAATTGGACTTTGATACCTTATTTGCTTGCGCCGCATCGTCCAGTGCTTGTCCTTCGGGTAACAGATTCTGAAAAAATTGTCGGACATTGGCGCTATGCTGTTCATCCGAGGTGTTCTGCCGAACCAAGGGCAATGCCGGACTCAGAGGAAAGCAATCTTCCCGATCAAGCCAAGAGGTGGAATAGTCGAAGGCATACAGTCCAATCTGAGTATCCATACTCAGGAAACCGATAACGTTACCATTGGCAGAAACAACCAGTTTCATCTGGATTGATCCTCAGTTAAATCAGTTAACCGGCGGCGGGCAATTTCGCGTTGGTTCTGTGGAAGGACAAATAAGGAAACCCCTAGTCCATTCGCGACCTGGAGAATTTTGCCAATGCTGACCCCAGGTTTTCCCGCTTCGATATCGACTAAAGTCTGTAAAGATACGCCTATTGTCATGGCTGCATCTTCCAAGCGAATGCCTGCTTGGGTACGTGCCGATCGAATAGCAGATCCCAGAGTAACAGGGCTATCGAGGAAGGGATCACTTGGAAATGAGGTTGGGACGACACGTTTCATAAAACTCTCCTATTGCAGATTTATAGAAGATATCTTATAGGTCGTCAACTTAAATTCTGTTTAAACAGAATTTAAGGTTAATAGTGATCAAACGACCGTTTATTTCTAATAAAGTAGAGTTTTATGTGCGGAAATAATCAAGATTTTTAGCTTCCCTTGGGATTGTACCCAGTTTGAATTTTGCTCTTTTAGCGAGCATTGCTGGGTAAAACTTGGGTAAAACAAATAATCAACAATAGGTACAAATATGCATTGCAACGTGAGAGCTATTTGTTAAATGTCGTTAATTATCAATTGGTTATTTGTTAAATGCAGCTCTTTTAATGCGATGGTCGTGCGTTCGAATCGCACACGT
>NZ_JANIBK010000096.1 GCF_024505165.1 Methylomonas rivi | reverse complement strand
TATTATCGAATAATAGAAAGGAACCTTTTAGTAGTTTTTTCTGAATAGGTCAGTAGTTCAATTGGTAGAGCAGCGGTCTCCAAAACCGCAAGTTGGGGGTTCGAGTCCCTCCTGGCCTGCCATTCAGAAGATTATCCAAATATTTCCCAAGTAGAAAAATGAACGCACAAGCAGAACAGGTTGCTTCTGTAACCGATATTGTGAAACTGGTCTTATGCCCGCTGGTTATAATCGCAGGCGTGGTTGCGTTCTACCACTTCTCGGATTTGCTGCTGCTGTACCGGGTTTTAGGCTTGGTAGTAATTGTATCCATGGCTATTGGTATGTGCTTTACCACCGCAAAAGGTAGAGCTGTTTGGCAGTTTATGCACGAAGCCAAGTTGGAAGTAAGGCGGGTTGTTTGGCCGACGCGCGATGAAACTGTGCGGACAACATTGTTAGTTTTTGCAATGGTATTCATCGTGGGATTGATTCTCTGGTTGTTAGACATGTTTTTATTTTGGGCTATACAGCTTCTGATGAGTCAGGGGATACAATAATGGCGCTACGTTGGTATGTAGTACATGCGTACTCGAATTACGAAAACAAGGTCAAGCAAGCGATAGAAGAGCGGATTAAACGCGATGGCTTGGAAGAGTATTTCGGCAAGATTCTGGTGCCAACCGAAGAAGTTGTTGAAATGAAAATGGGTCAGCAACGTAAAAGCGAGCGAAAGTTTTTTCCCGGTTATGTGCTGGTTCAAATGGAATTGAATGATGAAACATGGCATTTGGTGAGAAATGTTCCGAGAGTGCTTGGCTTTATCGGTGGTGCGTCGGATAAGCCTTCTCCAATTACGGATAAGGAAGCGATGGCTATCCTGAATAGAGTAGAAGAAGGTTTTAACAAGCCTAGGCCCAAAGTGTTATTTGAGGTCGGCGAGGTTGTGCGCATTATTGATGGTCCGTTTAAAGACTTCAACGGTAGTATTGAGGAAGTTAATTACGAGAAAAGCCGTCTTAGAGTTTCGGTTTTAATATTTGGTCGATCAACGCCAGTCGAGCTTGAATTTGTACAGGTTGAAAAAGCATAACATCGTAAAAATTTAATTAATGAATCCCTGTCATTTTAGGTGGCAGGGATTTTTGTTTGTTGGGGAGCTTAAAAGCGTTTGCACCCGTGTTGGAGTAGAAAATGGCAAAAAAAATCGATTCGTATATTAAGCTGCAGGTAAAAGCAGGCGAGGCAAATCCGAGTCCACCAGTCGGTCCGGCTCTGGGTCAACGCGGCGTGAATATCATGGAATTCTGTAAAGCATTTAACGCTCGCACTCAGGAAGTAGAAAAAGGCCTTCCTCTGCCTGTTGTTATTACTGTTTACAGTGACAAAAGTTTTACATTCATCACCAAAACCCCACCAGCGTCGATCTTGTTGAAAAAAGCGGCAGGCATCAAGAGCGGTAGCAGCAAGCCTAATTCAAACAAAGTAGGTACCGTGACTCGTGAGCAATTGGAAGAAATCGCCAAAACCAAAATGGAAGATTTGAATGCTGCCGATATGGATGCGGCGATCAGAATCATTGCGGGAAGCGCTCGCAGCATGGGTTTGAACGTGGAGGGCGTGTAATGGCAAAAATTAGCAAAAAAGCAAAAGCGATCAAAGCGAAAGTTTCCGGAAGCAAGCAATATTCGGTAGCGGAAGCTGTGAGCCTGTTAAAAGAATTTGCCAACAGCAAATTTGATGAGTCGCTCGATGTCAGCGTTAACTTAGGCGTTGACCCGCGCAAATCCGATCAAAACGTACGCGGCGCTTCAGTGTTGCCAAACGGTACGGGAAAAACGGTCCGCGTGGCAGTGTTTACGCAAGGCCCAAATGCGGATGCAGCCAAAGAGGCGGGCGCGGATGTGGTCGGTATGGATGACTTGGCGGAACAAGTTAAACGCGGCGAGATGAATTTTGATGTGGTTATTGCTTCGCCGGACGCCATGCGCGTGGTCGGACAATTAGGTCAAATCCTGGGGCCAAGAGGCTTAATGCCCAACCCGAAAGTTGGCACGGTTACTCCCGATGTGGCTACTGCCGTGAAAAACGCCAAATCAGGCCAGGTTAGATACCGTACCGATAAATCGGGTATTATTCACTGTTCAATTGGCAAAGTGTCGTTTGATGAAAATGCCATCAAACAAAACCTGGAATTTCTGATTGCTGACTTGAAAAAGGCCAAACCAACAGCGGCTAAAGGCGTTTATCTGAAAAAAATTTCGCTGTCTTCAACCATGGGCCCGGGTCTGTGGATTGATCAAACCAGTCTCGAAATCTAAATACAAAAAACTTTGGGTTGCCGTTACTTCGGCAACCGTCAAAGACCGTAGGTGCCTAAGGCTTAATTATCCTACGCAGGCGGGTGCTGGAACCAATAGGTGAAAGAAACCGTAGGGGCATCGCAAGATGCGTTTCATAGCTCCTGATTGATTTCAGGAAACTACCGGAGGTAGATGTGGCACTCAATTTAGATAGCAAAAAAGTTGTCGTAGAGGAAGTTGCTGAATTCGCCGCTAAAGCTCATTCCGCAATCGCTGCGGAATATCGTGGTTTGACCGTTACCGAGCTTACCGAGCTGCGGAAAACCGCGAGAGAAACGGGCGTATATTTGCGAGTGGTCAAAAACACACTGGCAAAACGCGCGGTCGTTGGAACTGAGTTCGAATGCATGCAGGAAGGACTGGTTGGTCCTCTCATTCTTGCGTTTTCAATGGAAGATCCTGGCTGCGCTGCGCGCTTGGTTCATGAATTCGCAAAAACGCATAAAAATCTGATTGCGAAAGTTGTAGCAATTGGCGGACAAGCATTTGATGGTTCAGAGCTTGAGCGCTTGGCGAGATTGCCAACGCGTGATCAAGGTATCAGCATGCTGATGTCGGTCATGAAAGCGCCGGTTGAGAAACTGGCTCGCACGCTGGCTGCACTTAGAGATGAGAGAGAAGCGGCATAATTTCGCGTCAACTAGTTAATACGCATTAAATTTTAGAGGAATACACAATGGCAATTTCACAACAAGACATCTTAGATGCAGTTGCAAACATGACTGTGATGGAAATCGTTGATCTGATTTCAGCGATGGAAGAAAAATTCGGCGTTTCCGCCGCGGCTGCGGTCGCTGTTGCTGCGCCAGCTGCTGCTGCCGTAGTTGAAGAGCAAACCGAATTCGACGTTATCCTGACCGGTTTCGGCGAAAACAAAGTAGCAGTCATTAAAGCGGTTCGCGGCCTGACAGGCTTGGGCTTGAAAGAAGCCAAAGACGCCGTGGAAGGTGCACCGACCACTGTAAAAGAGGGCGTAAGCAAAGCGGAAGCGGAAGCTGCCAAAAAAGAACTTGAAGGCGCAGGCGCAACAGCCGAGATCAAATAAGTATCTTGACCGCATATCAGGCATAAGCCTACCAAACCGGGCTGACGGTATTTTTACCGTCGGCCTTTTACTGCTTGTATGACTAAGCAGTACTAAATAATCTCTGACGACGAAGGTATAGAAGCAATATGGCCTATTCTTTTACCGAAAAAAAGCGTATCCGTAATAATTTTGGGAAAGGTTCCGAAGTACTGGACGTTCCTTATCTTTTGGCAACACAAATTGATTCGTATGCAAGTTTCTTGCAATCGGGCATGCAGCCCGAAAAAAGGCGTAATCAAGGCTTGCATGCTGCATTTTCAAGCGTATTTCCAGTGGTCAGCCACTCGGGTTATGCCGTGCTTGAATATGTGAAATATCGCTTGGGGGAACCCGCTTTCGATGTAAGAGAGTGCCAGCAACGCGGCGCTACTTATTCCGCTCCGCTCAGAGTGCTGGTGCGGCTGGTGATTTACGACAAGGATGCGCCGGCTAATACTAAAGTCGTAAAAGATATTCGCGAACAAGAAGTCTACATGGGTGAGTTGCCTCTGATGACAGATAACGGCACCTTTGTAATCAATGGTACCGAGCGCGTTATCGTTTCGCAATTACATCGTTCGCCTGGGGTGTTTTTTGACCACGACAAGGGTAAAACCCACTCATCCGGTAAGTTGTTATTCAATGCGCGAGTGATCCCCTACCGTGGCTCATGGCTGGATTTTGAATTCGATCATAAAGACGCCGTGTATGTGCGTATAGACAGACGCCGGAAAATTCCCGCAACCATTTTGTTGCGCGCCTTGGGATACGACAACGAAGAAATGATTAATATTTTCTTCGAAACCAACAAGTTTTCGTTGGATGCCGATAAGTTCATGTTCCACGTCATACCGGACAGGTTGCGCGGTGAAATGGCGGTATTCGACATCAAGCATGACGGCGCCGTTCTTATCGAAGAAGGCCGTCGTATTACGGCTAAACACATCCGTCAATTGGAAAAAGCCGGCGTCACGGAAATCGAAGTGCCCAGGGATTATCTTTACGGAAAAATTCTGGGGCACAACATCATCGACAAGTCGACCGGCGAATTGATCGCCAATGTCAACGATGAAATTACCGAGCCGCTTTTGCAAAAATTGATCGAGGCTAATGTCGGCGAAATCAATACGCTATATGTTAATGATTTAGACCGCGGCCCCTATATTTCCAATGCCATGCGATTGGACACCACGACCAACCGCTTGGAAGCCTTGGTCGAAATTTACCGCATGATGCGTCCTGGCGAGCCGCCCACTGTGGAATCGGCCGAGAATCTGTTCGAAAATTTGTTTTTTACCGACGAGCGTTACGATTTGTCGGCCGTGGGCCGGATGAAATTCAACCGCCGTTTGGGCCGCGACGAAATTGAGGGTACCGGAACCTTGAGCAAGGAAGACATCATCGATGTCTTGAAGGAATTGATCAAGATTAGAAACGGCAACGGCGTAGTCGACGATATCGACCATTTGGGCAACAGACGGGTGCGCTCGGTCGGTGAAATGATCGAAAACCAATTCCGCATTGGTTTGGTGCGGGTAGAGCGCGCGGTCAGAGAGCGTTTGACCCTGGCTGACTCGGAAGGCTTGATGCCTCAAGAGATCATCAATGCCAAACCGGTTTCCGCCGCGGTAAAAGAATTCTTTGGTTCCAGTCAGCTGTCGCAGTTTATGGATCAAAACAACCCGCTGTCGCAGGTCACCCATAAACGCCGTGTTTCTGCGCTGGGTCCGGGCGGTTTGGCGCGCGAGCGAGCCGGTTTCGAGGTACGGGACGTACACACCACCCATTATGGCCGGGTGTGTCCGATCGAGACGCCAGAGGGGCCGAATATCGGTTTGATCAATTCATTGTCCGTGTATGCGCGTACCAATGAATACGGCTTCTTGGAAACGCCGTACCGGAAGGTTATCAATGGCTTGGTGACCGATCAAGTGGATTATATTTCCGCGATTGAGGAAGGCGAGTTCGTCATTGCGCAGGCCAGTGTGGCCGTCGATGAAAATGGAAAATTAGTCGAAGGCTTGGTGTCTTGCCGTTACAAGGACGAGTTTACCTTGGCGTCGTCCGATACCGTGCAATACATGGACGTGTCTTCAAAGCAGATCGTATCCGTCGCGGCGTCCATCATTCCGTTCCTTGAGCATGACGACGCCAACCGGGCCTTGATGGGATCCAACATGCAACGTCAAGCCGTGCCGACCTTACGCGCTGAAAAACCGCTCGTCGGAACCGGTATGGAAAGGGTCGTTGCCAAGGACTCGGGCGTGGCTGTGGTTGCGACTCGTGGCGGTACAATCGAAGCCGTCGATGCCGGCCGTATCGTGGTCAGGGCCAATGACGATGAAACCATTCCTGGCGTGCCCGGCGTGGATATTTACAACCTGATCAAATACACCCGTTCCAACCAAAACACCTGTATCAACCAAAGACCCTTGGTCAAGTTGGGCGATATAGTCACCAAGGGCGATATCCTGGCCGATGGTCCATCCACCGATTTAGGCGAGTTGGCATTGGGTCAAAATATGTTGATCGCGTTCATGCCTTGGAATGGCTATAACTTCGAAGACTCTATTTTGGTGTCCGAGCGGGTTGTGAAGGAAGATAGATTCACAACCATTCATATCGAAGAAAAAACCTGTGTCGCACGCGAAACCAAACACAGTCCGGAAGAAATTACCGCCGATATTCCGAATGTCAGTGAGGAAGCGCTGTCCAAATTGGATGAATCCGGCATCGTTTACGTCGGCGCCGAAGTCAAAGGCGGCGATATCTTAGTGGGTAAAGTGACGCCGAAAGGCGAGACCCAGTTGACCCCCGAGGAAAAACTGCTGCGGGCGATTTTCGGTGAAAAAGCGGCCGATGTAAAAGATACTTCGCTGCGGGTGCCGAATAACGTCAGAGGGACCGTCATCGATGTGCAGGTCTTTACCCGCGATGGGGTTAAAAAGGACAAACGCGCATTAGAAATCGAAGAGGCCGAAATCAAGCGTTACCGTAAGGATTTGGATGATCAGCTAAAAATTGTTGAGCACGATATTTTTGCCCGCGTTAAAACTTTGTTGACCGGTAAAAAAGCCGAAAAAGGTCCGAACGGTCTGAAAAAAGGCGAAGAAATCTCGGCCGAATATTTGGATGGTCTGACGCATTCCGAATTGCTGAAGATCAGAACCCAGGATGAAGATGCTAATGTGCAATTGGAATCTGTTGCGGAGCAGGTTGAACAGCAGCGTAAGGAATTTGACGAGCGTTTCGAAACCAAAAAGAAAAAAATCACCATGGGTGACGATTTGGCCCCGGGTGTTTTGAAAATGGTCAAGGTCTATTTGGCGGTTAAAAAACGCATTCAACCCGGCGATAAAATGGCGGGCCGGCACGGTAACAAGGGGGTTATCTCCCAAATCGTCCCGATTGAAGATATGCCTTATACTGCCGACGGTAACCCGGTCGACATTTTACTGAATCCGTTGGGTGTGCCTTCCCGGATGAACGTCGGTCAGGTGTTGGAAACGCATCTGGGTTGGGCCTCGAAAGGATTGGGTATCAAGATCGGCAAAATGTTGGAAATGCAGGCCAAGGTCAATGAGATTCGCGAGTTTCTGGAAAAAATCTATAACTGCAGCGGCAGGAAAGAAGACTTGGTGTCGTTTTCCGATAAAGAGATCCTTGAATTGGCGTTGAATCTGGTGGGCGGCGTGCCCATGGCAACACCGGTATTTGACGGCGCATCCGAAGAAGACATTCGTACCATGTTGCGTTTGGCCGATTTACCCGAGCATGGTCAAACTGTCTTGTACGATGGCTTGACGGGTGAGCCTTTCGAGCGGGAAGTGACGGTCGGTTATATGTATATGCTGAAACTGAACCACTTGGTGGACGACAAAATGCATGCGCGTTCAACAGGGCCTTACAGTTTGGTTACTCAACAACCGTTAGGCGGTAAAGCGCAATTCGGCGGCCAACGTTTCGGTGAGATGGAGGTATGGGCACTGGAAGCTTATGGCGCAGCCTATACATTGCAGGAAATGCTCACCGTCAAGTCGGACGATGTCACCGGTAGAACCCGGATGTATAAAAACATCGTCGATGGTAATCACACAATGGAAGCCGGTATGCCGGAGTCCTTCAACGTATTGATTAAGGAGATACGTTCGTTGGCGGTTAATATCGAAATGGGGCAGGAATAACCTGCTTCAAACGCTATAACTGAGTTCCGGGCAATTATGGGTAACATTTAAAGAGGATAAACTCTTGAAAGATTTAATGAATTTCTTAAAGCGTCAAGGTCGTACCGATGATTTTGACACTATCCGAATTGGCTTGGCTTCGCCGGACATGATTCGTTCATGGTCGTACGGCGAGGTGAAAAAGCCGGAGACCATCAATTACCGTACTTTCAAGCCGGAAAGAGATGGCTTGTTTTGCGCCAAAATTTTTGGACCGATCAGCGACTACGAGTGCTTGTGCGGAAAATACAAGCGCCTAAAACATAGGGGCGTCATCTGCGAAAAATGCGGCGTGGAAGTCACGCTGTCTAAAGTGCGCCGGGAAAGAATGGGGCATATAGAACTGGCGAGTCCGGTTGCGCACATATGGTTTTTGAAATCCCTGCCGTCCCGGATCGCTCTATTGTTGGATATGACGCTACGTTCTATAGAGCGGGTGTTGTATTTCGAAACATTCGTGGTTACCGATCCCGGCATGTCGCCTTTGGAAAAAGGTCAATTGCTGACGGACGAAGAGTACTTGAATGCGGTTGAGGAGCACGGCGATGATTTCGTGGCCAAAATGGGCGCGGAAGCGGTCTATGACTTGCTGAAATCGATCGATCTGAAAGAAGAGATCAATACCCTGCGGGAAGAGATCAATTCGACCAGTTCGGATACCAAAATCAAGAAGTTTTCCAAGCGCCTGAAAGTCATCGATTCGTTATTGGCGTCAAACAATCGTCCGGAATGGATGATCATGCAGGTGTTGCCTGTATTGCCGCCCGAGTTGCGTCCGTTGGTGCCGTTGGATGGCGGCCGTTTTGCCACATCCGACCTGAATGACTTATATCGCCGGGTTATCAATAGAAACAATCGTCTAACGCGTTTGTTGGATTTGAACGCGCCGGATATCATCGTCCGCAACGAAAAACGCATGCTGCAAGAAGCCGTGGATGCGTTGTTGGATAACGGCCGCCGCGGCCGCGCGATTACCGGCAGCAATAGACGCCCTTTGAAATCCTTGGCTGATATGATCAAGGGCAAACAAGGCCGTTTCCGTCAAAACCTGTTAGGTAAACGGGTCGATTATTCCGGCCGTTCAGTTATTGTGGTCGGTCCGACATTAAGATTGCATCAGTGCGGTTTGCCGAAAAAAATGGCCTTGGAATTATTCAAGCCGTTTATTTTCAGTAAATTGCAATTGCGCGGTTTGGCTACGACTATCAAAGCCGCCAAAAAAATGGTGGAGCGGGAAGGCGCCGAGGTATGGGACATTCTGGAAGAAGTGATCCGTGAACATCCGGTATTACTGAATCGCGCGCCGACATTACATAGATTGGGTATTCAGGCGTTTGAGCCTACCTTGATTGAGGGAAAGGCCATCCAGTTGCACCCTTTGGTGTGTAGCGCATTTAACGCGGACTTCGATGGCGACCAGATGGCGGTGCATATTCCGTTATCCATTGAGGCGCAGTTGGAAGCGCGTACCCTGATGATGGCGACCAATAATATTTTGTCGCCAGCCAACGGCGAGCCGGTTATTAACCCTTCACAAGACGTCGTTTTGGGTTTGTACTACATCAGTCGCGAGAAAATGAACGCCAAGGGTGAAGGCAGTATCTTTACCGACTCGGCTGAGATGATGAAGGCGCTGGATAGCAAGGCCGTTGAATTGCAAAGTAAAATTGAAATTCGTGTTACCGAAAAATTAAAAAATGCGGATGGCGAATTTGAATCCATTATCAGCAGAAAGAAAACCACGGTTGGCAGGGCAATCATCTGGGACATCGTGCCCGATGGCATGCCCTATGAATTGGTCAACGTCGATATGACCAAGAAGAATATTTCCAGACTGATCAACTATAGCTATCGCTATCTGGGCATCAAGGAAACGGTTATTTTGGCGGACCAGATCATGTATCTGGGCTTCCGGTATGCAACGCGCTCCGGTGTGTCTTTTGGTATCGAAGATATGGAAATTCCGGCTAAAAAAGCCGATATCATTCGATCCGCGGAAGCCGAAGTGAATGAAATCCAGAATCAATATTCCTCCGGTTTGGTAACCGACGGCGAGCGTTACAACAAGGTTGTCGATATTTGGTCGCGCGCCAACGATCAAGTGGCTAAAGTCATGATGGAAGGCTTGGGCGAAGATGTGGTCGTGGATGAGAAAGGCAATGCGCTGAAGGATGAAAACGGCAAATTGCTGACGCAGAAATCGTTCAACTCAATCTTCATGATGGCTGAATCAGGAGCGCGGGGGTCCGCGGCGCAGATCAGGCAGTTGGCGGGTATGCGTGGTTTGATGGCGAAGCCGGACGGCTCCATCATCGAAACGCCTATTACGGCGAATTTCCGTGAAGGATTGGACGTACTGCAATACTTTATTTCTACCCATGGCGCTCGTAAAGGCTTGGCGGATACCGCGCTTAAAACCGCAAACTCGGGTTATCTAACCCGGCGTCTGGTGGATGTGGCGCAGGACTTAGTAATTGCGGAGACCGATTGCGGTACCGAAAACGGTTTAACCATGATGCCTATCATCGAAGGCGGCGACGTTGTCGAGCCATTGGTTGAGCGGGTATTGGGCCGTGTAGCGGCTGTCGATGTGACCGAGCAGGGTAGCGACAAGGTCTTGATTCCGGCCGGTACGATGATCGATGAAAATTTGGTGTCCGTATTGGAAGAAAACGGCATCGATAAAATGATCGTCCGTTCCGTGATTACGTGTGAATCGCGCCAAGGTGTTTGCGCCAAATGTTATGGCCGTGACTTAGGTCGGGGACACTTGGTGAACATCGGCGAAGCGGTCGGTGTCGTCGCGGCGCAGTCCATAGGCGAGCCCGGCACCCAGCTGACCATGCGTACCTTCCATATCGGCGGCGCGGCATCCAGATCGGCGGCGGTCAGCAATGTTCAGGTCAAATCTGCCGGTTCCGTGAAGCTGAATAACATGAAAACCGTCAAAAACAGAGAGAATAATCTGGTAGCTGTTTCCCGGTCCGGTGAAGTGGGTGTTATGGATGATTACGGTCGGGAGCGAGAGCGTTACAAAATCCCTTATGGAGCGGTGCTGTCGATTCAAGACGGTAGCGCCGTAAAAGCCGGCGATATTATTGTTAATTGGGATCCTCATACGCATCCGGTCATTACCGAGGTGGACGGTTTCATTCAGTTGCATGACTTTATCGACGGTGTCACCGTACAAGAGCAATCGGACGAAGTGACTGGTTTGACGTCGCGCGTCGTCACCGATCCTAAACAAAGAAGCTCGGCCGGTAAGGAACTGCGGCCGATGGTGCGGTTGATCGATGAACATGGCGGGCTGATTAATTTGCCAGGTACGGATATTCCCGCGCAATACTTTTTGCCTGCCGGCGCTATCGTCGGGGTGAAAGACGGTGGAGAGGTGAGGGTTGGTGACGTTTTGGCCAGGATTCCGCAGGAATCCAGTAAAACACGCGACATCACCGGCGGTTTGCCGCGGGTTGCCGACTTGTTCGAGGCGCGCAAAACCAAAGATCCTGCTATTCTGGCGGAAGCGACCGGTATGGTTTCCTTTGGTAAAGAGACGAAGGGCAAACAAAGGGTTATCATTACCGATGCCGAAGGCGAGCAATATGAAACGTTGATACCAAAATGGCGTCATATCACCGTGTTTGAGGGTGAGTTCGTCGAAAAAGGAGAAACGATCGCGGAAGGCGAATTGACTCCTCACGATATTTTGCGGCTCAGAGGTATCGAAGAGTTGGCCGATTATCTGGTTAAGGAAATTCAAGATGTTTACCGCCTACAAGGGGTGAAAATCAACGATAAGCACATTGAAGCGATTATTCGTCAAATGCTGCGCAAAGTTGAGATCACTGCTTCGGGTGAAACAGACTTTGTTAAGGGCGAGCAGGTTGAGCGCAGCTTGATGAATGCGGTCAATGATCAGGCCGAAAGAGACGGTAAAATTCCCGCCAGTTACGAATCCATGCTATTGGGGATTACTAAGGCATCGCTGGCTACCGAATCCTTTATCTCGGCCGCTTCTTTCCAAGAGACGACCCGTGTTCTTACCGATGCCGCGGTTAGGGGTATCAGCGATAGTTTGAATGGATTGAAGGAAAACGTTATTGTGGGCAGGCTGATACCGGCCGGTACAGGTTTGGCTTATCATGAGCAGCGGCGCAAAAGAAGATCGATCGACGCAGTTACTGAAAGTGACGCAGCAATGAGTGCTGTAGAGGCTGTCGATGTGGAAGAGGCCTTAAAGCAGGCATTAAATATAGAGTAAAAATAACTAAAACTTCTTGACCGTGTAGGGAAGTAGGGGTATTATGCTCTGCTCACATGAGTCAAGAGATTTGGGTCTGGCAACCGTGGCCTGCGATTAGCTTGTTTGCGGGTTTTTGTTTGTTACAAATTGCATATCGGAGTAATTAAGAATGGCCACGATCAATCAGTTGGTCCGTAAGCCTCGCGCTAAAAAAATCGAAAAAACCAATGTTCCTGCATTGGAAGCATGTCCTCAAAGAAGAGGTGTGTGTACCCGTGTTTATACCACAACGCCTAAAAAGCCGAATTCGGCGCTGCGTAAAGTGGCAAGGGTAAGGTTGACCAACGGTGCCGAGGTGAGTAGTTACATCGGTGGCGAGGGGCATAATCTGCAGGAGCACTCTGTGGTGTTGATCCGTGGCGGCCGTGTTAAGGATTTGCCGGGTGTGCGGTACCACGTTGTTCGGGGAAGTCTGGATACTTCCGGTGTAAAAGATAGAAAGTGTGGTCGCTCCAAGTATGGCGCGAAAAGACCTAAAAAATAAGGGCTGGTAATAAATGTCTAGAAGAAGAGTAGCAGCAAAACGTGTAATCAATCCTGATCCGCGTTTCGGTAGCGACATGCTGTCTAAGTTCATGAATATGATCATGCAGGACGGTAAGAAATCAGTTGCTGAAAAAATTGTTTATGGAGCTTTGGATGTTATTGAAAGCAAAGGCCATAAGGAATCCTTGGAATTGGTTGCTAAGGCGCTTGAAAATGTTCAGCCTCGGGTTGAGGTGAAGTCGCGCCGTGTGGGCGGTGCAACTTATCAAGTGCCGGTCGAGGTTCGTCCGGCTAGACGCGTTGCTTTGTCAATGCGTTGGTTGATTGATGCGGCTAGAAAACGTAATGAAAGAACCATGGCTTCTAAGTTGGCGGGCGAATTGCTAGATGCTTCCGAAGGTCGCGGAGCTGCGGCTAAAAAACGTGAAGATACGCATAGAATGGCTGAAGCGAATAAAGCTTTTGCGCACTACCGCTGGTAAGCATTAGTAAATTTAGGTTGTTGTGATGGCACGGAATACGCCAATCGAGCTTTATCGAAATATAGGGATAATGGCTCATATTGATGCCGGAAAAACAACAACAACCGAACGTATCTTGTTTTACACCGGTGTTTCGCACAAGATCGGCGAAGTGCATGATGGGGCTGCCACCATGGATTGGATGGAGCAAGAGCAAGAGCGGGGGATAACCATTACTTCCGCCGCTACAACGTGCTTTTGGTCTGGTAAGGATAAGCAGTATCCTCAGCACCGTATCAACATTATTGATACGCCGGGCCATGTTGATTTTACGATTGAGGTTGAGCGCTCTCTGCGGGTCCTTGATGGTGCGTGCGCGGTGTTTTGCGCTGTTGGTGGTGTCGAGCCTCAATCGGAAGCGGTTTGGCGCCAGGCCAATAAATATCATGTGCCGCGATTGGCTTTCGTCAATAAGATGGATCGGACGGGGGCGGATTTTTTGCGTGTGGTAAGGCAAATCAATAGCCGGCTCGGCGCCTCTGTTGTAGCCATGCAACTGCCTATTGGCGCAGAAGAGTCTTTTGAAGGTGTTATAGATTTAATAAGTCTGAAGGCGATTTATTGGGGGCAGTCGGATTTAGGTGTTACCCATGAAGAAAGGGAAATTCCGGCAAGCTTGCTGAAAGAAGCTCAGGAGTATAGGGAAAAACTTGTTGAGATAGCGGCAGAGGGTTCCGAGCAGTTGACTGAAAAATACCTCGAAGACGGGGATTTGTCGGTTGAAGAGATTAAGCGGGGCATTAGATTGCAGGTTTTGCGGACTGATCTGGTTCCTGTTTATTGTGGATCGGCCTTTAAAAACAAAGGCATTCAATGCGTCCTTGATGGAATAATTGAATATTTGCCGTCGCCAGTCGATAAGCCGGCGATAAAAGGATTTGTTGATGGCGTCGAATCCCAGGAATTACGCTTGGCCAGTGATGATCAGCCGTTTTCGGCGCTAGCATTTAAAATCGCATCGGATCCCTTCGTTGGGATTTTGACATTTTTCAGGGTTTATTCTGGGGTGTTGGCGTCCGGAGACGCGATATTGAACGCGGCAAAAGCAAAAAGAGAGCGCGTTGGTCGAATCGTGCAAATGCACGCCAATAGTCGCGAAGAGGTTAAAGAAGTTCGGGCTGGAGATATTGCGGCTGTAATCGGTTTGAAGGATGTAACCACGGGTGACACGTTTTGCGCGATGGATGCTCCCATCTTGCTGGAGAAAATGGAGTTCCCGGAGCCGGTGATTTCAATAGCCGTGGAACCGAAAACAAAAGCCGACCAAGACAAGATGGGAAGCGCTCTAGCCAGGTTGGCTCAGGAAGATCCGTCTTTTAGGGTTTCTACGGATGGCGAGTCTGGGCAAACCATTATTTCCGGGATGGGTGAGCTGCATCTGGAAATAATAGTCGATAGAATGAAAAGGGAATTTAACGTGGTTGCCAACGTGGGCGCGCCGCAGGTGGCCTATCGCGAGACTATTAAAAAGACAGTGGAATGCGAAGGGAAATTTATTAGGCAAACAGGGGGGCGTGGCCAGTATGGGCATGTCTGGTTGCGCATAGAGCCGAGGGAGTTAGGTAGCGGATATGTCTTTGAAAATCAAGTGGTGGGTGGTTCAATACCAAAAGAATTTATACCTGCGGTAGATAAAGGCATACAAGAACAAATGGAAAATGGCATAATAGCCGGCTTCCCTGTAGTAGATGTAAAAGTTAGTTTGTTCGATGGGTCTTATCATGATGTGGATTCGAATGAAATGGCTTTCAAAATTGCAGGATCGATTGCCTTCAGGGATGGGGCGGAAACTGCAAAACCTGTGTTGCTGGAACCCATTATGAAAGTTGAAGTAGTGACTCCAGAGGATTATATGGGTGAGGTTGTCGGAGATATCAATCGACGTAGAGGCGTAATTCATGGCATGGCGGATGTTCCCGCTGGTAAGGCGGTTGAATGCGAGGTTCCGTTGGCTGAGATGTTCGGTTACGCAACCGATTTGAGGTCGGCAACT
This sequence comes from Methylomonas rivi, assembly GCF_024505165.1. GTDB lineage: Bacteria > Pseudomonadota > Gammaproteobacteria > Methylococcales > Methylomonadaceae > Methylomonas > Methylomonas rivi. Next base: position 118 of record NZ_JANIBK010000096.1, on the reverse strand, counting down.
CAAGGAAGAGCAACATACAGTATGCAGTTTGAAAAATATAACGAAGCACCTGCAAATATTGCGGAAGCTATTATTAGAAAAGTATCTTAGTTCTTTATAAATATTAGGTATTGACTCA
>NZ_JANIBK010000095.1 GCF_024505165.1 Methylomonas rivi | reverse complement strand
AGTTGTGGATAATTGGCTGACTTCCCTTATACCGTATTGATTCATTACGCTGAGATCATCTGCGACCATCAGAAAGTGTAAAAATCGCCGAGTACCTACCTGGACAACGGCGCTGCTACATATACCGTTGAGCCAAGCAATTTCTTCAGGCAGTTTGATTTTTTTTAATCGGTGGCGACTTCCGAACCGAGTTGCATTAAAAAGCCTGCGCTGTGCGCATCCCATAAGATTGGACTGTAAATTTTCTAATTGCCCAGCTTTGAATGCACATCTCAGAATATAGCGACGGATGGCGTAGGTGATTGCATTGGGTAATGCAACCACATAATCGTTGCCGATTCTGACTAATGGTTTTTGATGAAGTGTAGATTCTTCATTATGCTGACTTAGTAATTTTTGGCATTCAGTTAAATCGAATAAAAATGGTTTTAACTGTTCCTGATCAATTCCAAGTTGTTTCAGATCGTCATTATTGAATACAACGCGATTCGCCCATTCTTTCAATGGGCTTGCTGGAACCAGCTTGATCATGGCTCGGGGCGCTGAATATTCCATATGCCGCCGAGGCAAGCCAGCTCGTTCGAGCATTGCATCAGAAAGTCGTAAAAGTGCTATAACAGGTTCAAGCCAGGATTTTTGGCTAACATCTCCAGTGAGCGTTAATGTTTCGATAAGCAATGTCGTTGCGCTGTCAGCGGATTCCCACAGTCCTCCCAAAACACGGAAATCGCCCTCCGGTGTAATAACATTGACGACAAATGTGTCTTCAGGAGGATCTTCCATTTTTGCAATATCGAAGTCCCCCGCATGTCGATTCAACCAATGATTCATGTGCTGCCAAGTTGGTGTTTTTCTACCGCAACAGCGCGCAACAATCAGGTGTGTGAGTAGTTCAATTCGATAGCTATTCGCCTGGAAACTCGGCACTGTTGCAATCCCTGCAACCATCGATAGACAAGCTTTTAGTTCGTATTTTTCGAGGATTTTGGCTAACAACTTGGACTTTGGGTGCTCCAGATGATTGCTAGCTCCTCCGATCAAAGAATTGAAGAGCGGATCAGCTAATTGCATTTAGTTTTGTGCTCGCCCATCGCATTTGAAAATAGTCGTTCCAGTGTGGCCGGGATTAGCGCCTGATTAGCTTCGCGGATTTTGGTGTGTCGTTGTTTCAGTTCGTTTTGACGGGACAGAATTTCAACGATTTTTAGCTGATCCTGAAATTCCGGCATGGGGAGTTCGATATTTAAAAACTGTTCTGGGCGGGTACGTTCTCGGCGGGCGCCAACGCCTCGGGTTGCGGCTTGAAGTAGTGACCAGAACCAGGGCGTTCTGATAAGTTCTCCCAGATAGACTGGGCTTGCCAGATCGGGTTTGCAATGGAAAGTTCTGTACTCTGGGGAGACGAACATGCCGGCCAATTCTGGTGGACAGACTGCCAACGCGCCTTCCCAGCCTTTGACCTGGCTTAGCACGATGGCATCGGTATACAGGCGATTGAAGGCTCTGTATGAGGTTTCCGTTCCCGCTAATGCTGGCTTGGCGAAAAGCCCGCCGCCGAAGCCGCGCACACCGACTTGAGGGTATTGGCCATCGGGTTTGATGAGTTCGGATTCTTCGAATAATTCGATGATGTCGCCCAGGCGAACCAGGCGACCTGCCGCGAATTTATGATGCAGGCTGATTAATAGCGCCTCGGCAACTGCGTCGATAGCGTCCAGATGTTGATCGATTTGCCGGACTTTGTCAGTCAATTGATCGAGGCGGTTGACGATTATGCTTTGATCTTTTAGCGATGGTAAAGGAACTTTAATTGGTAACAATCGCTTTGGTTTAAGTTCGGTTTTTATACCATCAGGTAAGGATCGAAAAATAATATCCCGAAATGTTTGGCTCCTAAGAAACCACCACATATATCGTGCAAATGAAATATTGTGATTTACTCGATAAGCAGCATAATGAATAGTTGCAGCAATCGCTGGCTTGCCTTCTGGCCAAATTGCAATTGCTCCCTTGGTGGCATTTATTCCTGATAGTAAAAGATCACCAGAATCACATTGAATAAGCCCAGTTTTGGAGTCTGTTCCAGAACGAAATTCTATGCCTCCATCACTGAAGCGAATTTTTGAAACAACCTTGATTTCACCAGTTGCAACTTTCATGGAATCAGGGCGTTTTGCTCGATCTTCAAGGATTTCTCCTAATGAAATTAATGGCCACCGACTCATGCTTCCCCCTCATTTTTCGAACCCGTCAATCGCCGCGATTCTAACTCGACCCGCGACCGCTCCAATTCCTCCGCCAACAACTTTTCATCCGGCAGCACGGTTTGATATTCGGCGGCCAGAACCTTATTCGGCAGGTTGTCCAAGGCGTAATGGGCTTCCGCCGCGCCTTTGGCGGCGCATAGAATCAGACCCACCGGCGGGTTTTCGCCGGGTTTCATCCAGTGTTCGCGGGCATAATTCAGGTATAGGTGCATCTGGCCGGCATCGGCATAGCTGAACTTGCCGACTTTAAGGTCGATCACCACCAGACATTTCAGGCGGCGATGGAAAAACAGCAAGTCGATGCGAAACCAGGCGTCGTCGAGCCGCAAGCGGCGCTGGCGGCCGACAAAAGCAAAGTCGTCGCCCAATTCCAGCAGAAAATCGGCCAAATGCTGGATCAATGCGTCTTCGAGATCGGATTCCGAGTATTGGTCTTTTAGATTGAGAAATTCCAGCACGAACGGATCCTTGATGGCTTGTTCCGGCGTTATAGCGTCATCCGGTTCGGCGTGTTCCGCTTGCGCCAACATCGCCACTTTGTTTTTGGATAACGCGATTCGCTCGTAGAACTGGCTGTTGATCTGTCGATCCAGTTGCCGCACCGTCCAGCCGCAACGCAGGGCTTCGGTTTCGTAGAAGCCGCGTGCTTCCGGTTTTTTGACCGAAAGCAAGCGCACGTAAGCCGACCAGGGTAGCGGGAAGGCGTCGGCCAAGTTTGCAAGCGTGAGTAATTGTCCAGACGCTGTCTGGATAATTGGCGTTGAAGAAGATTGTGCAGACAGTGTCTGCGAATTTCGGGGAGAAATGCCAGACGCTGTCTGGCAAATTTGCTCCAATGGCCAAGCCAGATAAAACGCCCGCATTTGCCAGATATTTTGACGGCTAAATCCACGGCCAAAACGATTGGTCAAATCCAAGGCCAACCGCTGAATCAATGCCTCGCCATACGCGGCGCGATCTTCACCACCTTGTTCGAATTCGACAATACGGCGGCCAATTTCCCAATAACTGGCTGTCATTAAGGCATTGACGCTACGGGCGGCGGCGCGGCGAGCGTTTTCCAGCAGTTGGACAATGTCGGTATGAATGTCGCCGTAAGCGTTGGGCAAATTTCCGGATTCGCTCATTGTTCCACCTCATGCACCAGTATTTCGATCTCGCCCAACAGGCGCATCACTTCGGATTCGTGACTGCGCATGCTGGCGATCAGGTCTTTGGGGTCGGCGTGTTCCAGGCCGGCCTTGGCGTGGGGATTCTTTTGATCGAGATTATAAATCGGCCAGTACAGTGCATCGCCTTCGCTTTGTGCGGCTTTGGCGGCGGTTTCGTGGGCTTGTTGTTTGGCTTTCAGGTCGCGTAGCTGGGTTTGCAGCGCGGCTTTGTCGCCATTGCCGGCGGCGGAGATGGATTGCTCCAATTCCCGAATCTGTTTGCCCAGGGCCAGCGCGGCAGCGCGTTCGCTTTCGGCGCGTTGCCAGTGGGGTTCTGCAGCGGCAAGGGCATCGGCGCGTTTGCCGGCGAAATCGACTTTCCAGGCTTGCGGGGTTTCCTCGCGGTTGTACCACCAGTTTAAGGCTGGTTCCAGTTCTTCGAATTGCAACGGCGCGGTTTTGCTGTATTTCTTGCGGCCTTCCGGTAAAGGTTGTTCGTAATACCAGATGGTTTCGGTGGGGCCGCCGCGTTCGAAAAACAGCAGATTGGCCGGAATATCGGTGTAGGGTGCAAACACGCCTTGCGGCAGGCGCACGATGGTGTGCAGGTTGAATTCTTTCAGCAGTTCTTCCTTGATGGTGGCGCAAACGCCATCGCCAAACAGGGTGCCGTTGGGCACAACCACGGCGGCACGACCTCCACGTTCCGAGCCAAAGCCCGCGTAGCGCAATTTGCGCATGATGAACTGCAGGAACAGCAAAGCGGTTTCGGCGGTTTGCATGTTGGCCGGAAAATTGGCTTTGATCCCGGCTTCTTCTTCGCCGCCGAACGGTGGATTGGTGAGAATGACATCGACGCGTTCGCTGTGGCCGATTTCCGTGACACGGCGTTCCAAGGTATTGCCATAGGCAATTTGCGGGGCTTCCAGGCCGTGCAGCAGCAAGTTCATTTGCACCAACATATACGGCAAGGGCTTAGCTTCCTGGCCGATCAGGGATTCGCGTTGAAGTGTGCGCCTATCATCCGGCGTTACCACTTGCTGCAGTAAGTGATCGTAGGCTTCCACCAGAAAACCGCCGGTTCCGCAGGCGGGGTCGAGCACGGTTTCACCCAGTTTGGTATCGGTGACTTGCACCATAAAGCGAACGACGGGACGTGGGGTATAAAATTCGCCGGAATCGCCGGCGGCATCGCGCATTTCACGCAACATGGACTCATACAGATGCGATAGGGTGTGAATCTCTTCGCTGCTATTAAAATGAATGCCGTTGATCTTGTTGATGATGTCGCGTAATAAAAAGCCGCTGACCATGCGGTTTTGCACGCCTTTGAAGACGTTGGCGATCACTTCGCGTTGGCTGCCTTTTTCGCCTTCGCCGGCCAAGCCGCGCAGATAGGCAAACAAGCCTTTGCCTCGGCTGCCGTCGGGACGGATGGTTTCGTCCTGATTGATGAAGGTCAGCAATTCCTCGCCGGTGACCCCGTCTTCCCGTGCAGCCCAATCCCGCCAGCGGTAAGGCGATTCAATAATGGTTTGATAGCGTTTGCCATCCAGCTCGGCTTCCTGTTCGTGGAGAATTTCCAGGTCGTCGAGAAATTTTAAAAACATCACCCAGGTTAACAATGGCAAGCGGTCGACGTCGCCATTCAGCCCTTTGTCTTTACGTAGGATGTCGCGCGCCGATTTGATCAGTGCCGACAGTTGTTGAGAGGTGGTTAATACGGGTTTGGTTTTTTTGGGTTTGGCCATGCAAATATTATGAGGTTATTGGTAGATGGCGGACTGTAATTGCGACACAGCCGCTTTCAAGCCTTGGATACCGCCAAAATAGCGGTTGGCGATTTCAGTGGGAGTGCCGAACTGTTCGAACGGCTGCACCTTCATTAATTCGGACAGGGCATTGAATTGGCTGATGCCGCGCTCGATGTACTTATCCAGCATCAGCGAGAGGATTTCACGGGCCGTTTCGCTATGCTGGCTGAACAGGGTTTGTGCCGATTTACGGGCTTGTTCGGCTCGTTGCCGGCGAGTCAGTAGCGGCGCATTCCAGGCCAGATGGCAGAGCAGGTCGAAAGGATCGGCATCCGGCAAATCCGACGATGCCGCCAGCTCTTCGAAGCTGATGCCGCGTTCGGTGAGTTCGCGCAACAGGTCGCTACGGGTATCCGGGTTGGCCCAATCGCGTTGAAAGTCCGGGCTGCCGGGATATAGGGAGCGCACGGCGCGGCCGGAATATTCGGTATAGCGCACGACTTGCAGCTTTTTGCCATCGGTATCCAGGTCGTAGACCAAATGACCGATGACCTCGACTGTGCCGCCGTCGACATAGAATTTACGCGGCTCGGCGGGCGGATCGGTGATGATTTCACCTTCACCGTCTGCGGGATTGTCTTCGTCCGGTAGGTATTCGCCGGGGGCTTCCTCGATTTCGTTGTCGATGATCTCGACCGTGGTATCGACGATTTCGCCTTCTTCATCGATCGTCACTTCTTCGATACGCGCCGGATCGCCATCAAAGTCCGGATCGGCGAAATGCCGGGTTGCGGTGCCGGTGAAGTCGATGATGTTGAAATATTCCTTGCCGTAATCGACCTTCAGGCGCGTACCGCGGCCGACGATTTGTTTGAATTCCGAGCGCGAACCGACCACACGAGCCAATACCACGTTTTTCACCATTTCGGCATCGACGCCGGTGGTGAGGAGTTGCGAGGTGGTCAGGATGGCAGGCGTAGGTTTGTCGACATCCTGGAAATGGGCCAGATGGGTCAGGCCAATGGCGCCTTCATCGGCGGTGACGCGGCAAACGTAATCGGGGTATTGTTTGACCAAGTCGCTATTCAGATTGAGCAGTTCCTGGCGCATTTCCGAGGCGTGTTCCTGATCGACGCAAAACACCAGGGTTTTTGCGAAGCGATCGGTACCTTTCAAAAAATCGCTGAGATGTTTGGCCATGGCGCGAGTTCTAGCCCGCAAGGCTATGACGCGTTCGAAATCCTTGGTTTGATATTCATCATCCGGTACTGGGCGGCCGTAACGATCCAGTTCATCTTTCGAGGGTCGCCAGCCAGCGGCGTCGACGGTGGTGATCACGCGATGCACACGATAAGGTGCCAGGAAGCCATCTTCGATGCCTTGACGCAGGCTGTAGGTGTAGACTGGATTGCCGAAATACTCGTAGCTATCGCGCGAGTCTTCCCTCAATGGGGTAGCAGTCATGCCGACTTGAACTGCCGGTTGGAAATAATCCAGCACCGCCCGCCAACTGCTGTCATTGCGACTGGAACCGCGATGACACTCGTCGATGATGATCAAGTCGAAAAAATCCGGCCGGTACTGACGAAACACATCGCTATAAGGATTGGTCAGTGCTTGGTAGATGCCGAAATACATTTCCCGACCCTGGCTGACATCATTACCTGATATCTTGAAGCGGGCATCGCCAAATGGCGCAAACATTTTGGCCATGGGATCGTCGACCAGGATGTTGCGGTCTGCGAGGAACAGAATTTTGGGGCGGCGGTATTCGTCAGTGCTATTCCAGCGGCTATTCCACAATTTCCAACACAGTTGAAACGCCACGCAGGTTTTACCGGTGCCGGTGGCCATGGTAGTCAGGATGCGTTTTTGTCCGAGTAAAATCGCTTCGATGATGCGGTTGATGGCAATGACCTGGTAGTAGCGGGGAATCTTGCCCGACACCAAATTAAACGGTTCCAGCAATTGGTTACTGGCTATTTCAGAAAGCGAAGATGAGGCGGTTAGACGGTGCCAGAGTTCATCAGGACTCGGGTATTGATCAATCACACGTTCGGTGCCTGTCGTGTAATCGATTTCAATAATTTGCCGACCATTGGTGGCATAGGCAAATTTCAGCCCCAGAATTTCGGCATACTCGCGTGCCTGCTGCACAGCGGTTTCGGCGGGGAAGGCAAGGCTTTTAACTTCGACAACGGCGAGCGGAAAATCACGCCGATAGTAAAGCAGATAATCGGCGCGTTTTTGTTGTCCCCGGCGGACTTTACCGCCAGTGACAAAAACGCGGCCATTAGTGAAGGTTCGTTGTTCGCCAATTGCATGAGGTGTTGCCGACCAACCCGCACTTACCAATTTTGGGGTCACAAATTCGCGACAGGTATCCGCCTCGGTCATGATCGTATTGCAGTTGTTATCCCTGTCCATTTAGCTGTTTCCCGATTTAATGCCTAATGATTCTGATGAGGTATTAGTCAAAATTCTTGGAATATTAGCAGCTAAGCGGCTCAATTCATAAGTATTCGCTATCCTGGCAAGTAGTTAATTGGATTTCTGGCTACAATTGCACCTTGTAGCTTTAGTCACGATCACTGATAGAACTACAATTTCGCTTTCGCCAAAATAAAAGGGAAATAACATACATGAACAAATCTGACCTCATCGACGCCATCGCCAGCCACGCCAATCTGACCAAAGCCGACGCCAGTCGCGCATTGGATGGGATTACCCAATCTATACAAGCTGCACTAAAAGCGGGTGATTCTGTGGCGTTAGTAGGCTTCGGTACTTTCGAAGTGAAAGAGCGTGCAGAACGTGCTGGCCGCAATCCACAAACCGGCGAAGCCATCACCATTGCAGCGGCTAAATTGCCATCCTTCAAAGCTGGCAAAGGCTTGAAAGACGCCGTTCATTAAGGTTTAGGCCGAATCATTGCGGCCCCATGCCCCAGCCTTCCAGTTCAGACTGTCGTTTGACCGTGGGCACATCAAGATCGGACATCCGGCCTTGAGTGCGGGTTAAGGTGTCTTGTCGTCCGCTAGAGACAGCACCGTATTTCTGTGGATTGAGCCGACTGCCGGTGCCGGTAAGTTGATCGAGATTGAGCATGGATGCGGCATTGGCGGCGGATGGCAAATGCCCTGTCTGTGCCAAAATCGCCAACCATTCGTCCAAATTGACTTGTGTCCAGTCCACGCGATCCAGATCAGCGACTTTAATCCCGGTACAAGTTGGACTTTCCGGCGTACCAAAGTCCATGCCCAGCTGCGGTTTGATTTGTTCGTTGAGGATGCGTGCTAGCGGCGAGTTGTAGCAGCAGTAACTTTCTTTGCGAACCCAACACACGCCAGCAACTTTGCTCTCGCAATAGGTACCCAGGTCCTTACAGACTTTCAGTTGCTTCTTGGCGGCCAGTTCGTATTCCGGTTCTTCACAGGAATAGACCATCTGGATAATCATAATGATGATCATCACTACGGTATACGCCGTCATCAAGGTGCTGAGCAGTTGTCCTGCTACCGCCGCGCCGCCACCCAGTTGCACACCTCCGGATTGCGCCGCTGGCGTCAGATTACCTGCCGCATCAAAGGCCGCTTGGCCGCCGGCACTGAACAAGGCATTACCGGCGGCTTGGCCAAAGGTCTGACCGATCCATTCTGCCACTGACTTCATCAATTCGCCTTTCAGCGAGTCAAGTAGTCCTTTTGAGGCAATATCGCTGGTACTCAGCATGTCGGTACCGACCAAGTTATTGACGCCCGAAGCAAAATCCGCTTGAAAACTGTTCCAGGCATCGCCGGCCAGTGTAAACGGAGTACGCATGGTTTCCCAAGCGCCTCGAATCGCCGAAGAGCTATCCATGGCCATGACGGCGCTGTCCATTTGACTGGTTGCGATCAGCAAATCAACGTAACGTCCTAAGCCCATCGCGCCCGAGGGCGTTTCGCAGCAATCCACCAAGCTGAGAGCACCGCCCACCATCTTGCAACTGGCGGGTTTACCCTGAAAGACCTGGCAGGTGGTCGGATCTTTTTGCTGCAAATCGGCGTTGGCATAATCGCAATGTAAGTCCATGGCCATTTGCTGCGCACTATTCAATAATGCGACCGCCTTGCTGAAATCCTGGCTCTGGGTGCGATTTACCGTGATACAGTCTTCGCCCATGCAGCGAATCGGTCCGGCACATTGTTGTTGGGTATTGCTTTGAAGTGCCGGAATGCCCACCGTTTGCCCGCAATCGTAAGTATCGACACTGTCCCAACAGGTGCCTGAGGCTAACACGCTGGTGCATTGGCTTTTGATGAACGAACAGCCTTGGGTTTCCAGGGATTCGCAGGTTTTGTTGGGCATACCGTTCGCCGGCGGCTGCAAACAATGGGTGCCGGCGGTATCGGTCCAGCATTTACCGTATTGATTCAAATCGCAGGTTCCTGAGGCCTGGATAGCCATACAGGTATTGCGAATCCCTGTCGAACTGGCCACCGGGGCTTGGGCTAAATGTGCGCTACAGACCATCACCTGTGACGCCGGATCAACATAACAACCTGAAGCATTGGCCGGATCGTTGGTGCAACTCAATTGGCTGCCCGTCTGGCAAATGCCATCGCTAATCGCATTGGCCAGATTCTGGCAATTCGGTCCGCTCCAGCTCCATTCGTCCTGGGTAATCAGTTTCGATAAGTCGTAACGTAAGCGTATTCGTGCGTAGCCTTCGCCCATGCCACCGACGATAGTATTTTGCTGGAATATTTTGTGGCCACTACTGTTAAAGGCATACGTCACATCACGGTTTGGCGTATCCACCCAACTTTGCCCCAACTCGCACGCACCCCAGCCGCTGGCACCGGTGTAAATCAAATTGCCGCCGAAAAACAAGCGGGTTTGATCGTCGTACACCACATGTTCCAGACGCGCACTGGTAATGGCCTCCGGATGAATCATGTTGTAGGTCACCTGCCAGGTAAATACCCCGCAACCGGCTGACCAATAATTATCGCCTACCCGGCCAATGTACACATCCAGACAGCCCGGTCCGCAACTGGAAAATCCACCGTCACCCGCTACAAAGCTTAATAAGGGTTCGACATGGACTTGGTGAGTGGCCGTGCAGCTTTGAGGTACCGTCGGTTGGCGGAGGCAGAGCTGATAATCCGGCACCCGCACCGTGTGCTGGGTTTCAGTTTGGGTCGTGGTGGTGGTACAGTCCGAGAATGACTGTGCCCAAGGTGTGAAGTTACTAAATACCTGATCGCCGCTTTGCCAGATCGGATCGGCGTGTAAGTCCGGGTGCGACTGGTGGGCATTGTCGATCAAGGTGCGATAGGCTTCGCCGGTAAAGCTGGTTTCGCCATTCAAGGCGGTCTGTGCATTCAAACCTGCCGCCAGTGTGCCGGGGTTGTTGCCGTAGAGCTGGGTGAAATCACTGGTCGTCGTGGCACTGTTGTGGGTATCTGGGAACAGTGTGCCGATCGAAATGGCACTTTCCTGAGCCGTCCCCGGATTTAGAGTCAGCGTGCCGTTGCCGGTATCGAGCGGAAACGCAAAACCGCCGAGAACTTGCTGGCCCAGTTGTTGACCATCGCGCCCAGCTGCCTGAATCGCATCGGCCCATGAAACGCCAAACGGGGTCCAGGCCAGTGTCACACACAAAATTGCAGACAGCGTCTGCACAAACCCACGCTGTGGATCGAATATCTCCCGGGCACCCATCACAGCCCTACACAGCAGTCCTGCCACCGCCACAGCAGGTAGAGATGATCCTCACCCGGCCCTGGATAAGTACGTCCCGCGCCCCATTTGAACGTGGTTTCACCAATGGCATGATTTGAGTCGGTTTCCGCGACCGGATAAAACATCGACAACCGGTATTGGGATTTGGGGATGAAGGGATAGATATACCCACCGCATAAGGCATCGTTGCCCGAGGTTTTCCAGGCCAGCCCACGCCGATGCAGGGATGCCGTGGCCCGCGTGGCCAACAAACTGGTGATGCGTGGATCGGTGCCATAACTGGTCGGCGAAATGCCGGATAAGGGATACATATGGCCCCAGGCACCGGCACACCAGAACAAGGCATCCAGCGGGTTGCCGGTGGCCGCTGCCGCAGCATCGGCAACACAGGCGGAAATCGCCACCGGATTGGCAAAAAGAGCCGTCTCCGGACTGGTAAAAAACGCCAATAAATCGTTGTTCCAGGTCGGATCCAATTCCGAAACGTACAGCAAATCAAAATCCCGATAGCCGTCGCTGTTACAGCGGCCATCCCAGAATAGATCCAGCAGAATGGTCAACGGAAATGCGAAATAGTGGTAATTGAAAAACGACATTTCGCTAGCATCGAAGTCCGCCTTGCCGGTGGTAGCGATCAGGCGCACATTGGATGCACTCAATTTATGACCACCCAACGCCGGCGAACACCAGGGATTGCGGACGATCTCGATTAGCCGGGCCGGATTCCATAGGCCCATGGTCATGCCCAGTTCCGGTATGCCCATGGGATCGGTGCAGAAACAGAACTTTTCGTCGGTGGCGATGCTCGGTACGTTGCCTCCGCCCAGCGAAGCTCCGGCCGCCCGAATCGGAAACAGACAGCTCCAGCAAATATCGGTGATCAGCTTACCGGACCACAGTTCGGCGTCCGAGCACAACGGATCGACGCCATTCGCGGTGGTTGCGGCATAAAGCGGGGTTGCCAGCGTTATCAAACCTCCCAACACCAAGTGAAAAACGGATCCCTTCATGACCGCTCTCGTGTTGAGACCGGCAGTTTTCGCTCATGAACCACTAAGTGGTTACCGTATTGTTCGACAATTGCCGGTACCTGCTGCAATTGAAAACGACTGCGCACATCCGGCGTCAGTAAATACACCGGTGCCTGAAGCGCAGTTTCCAAATGCTGCAAGCTGTCCCACCCGGACTGACGCGGCAGCGATGTGGCCAGATACATCACCCGAGCCTGTTTATCCTGGCAGGACTGACGCTGAATCAACTCGACTTGAGCCGGCACCGTGGCATCGAATACCTTCAGACATAAGCCAAACGGCATCTTGTCCAACGGATTAACGGTTTGTCCGGCGCGGACGATCAGCTGGCCATTGGGGGCTGCCAGATCGCGCGAGGCGGTGATGGTCAGATCCACGGTCCGATCACGATCGGCCTGAGCCACCGGCAACACTTCAAATGTTTGCTGCTGCCAGAACCGAGCGATGGCCTGTTGCTGCTTTTGTTTCCAGTCGATGGCGGCCATCCGGCGTTTGATCTCTTCGAGCAAGTCGATTTCGGCAATCTCGCCGACATCGCCCAAAGTTCCAAAATCACCCTGCTTGCCGGCTTTGAGTTGTTCGTCCAACCAGGACAAACTGCTCACACCTCGAACATGTAAATGGGATTTACCCTCTTGTTCGACGACGATGTCTGGTACGGACGCAACTGACCAACGCTGAAATCGGGTGGGATCAATAACGATGTTGGGCAGAGGCTCGACGCCTTTTAGCAAACGTTTGAGGTCAGCCATCAATGCCGGTAGTTTTTGACCGGGTTTGGGACCGCGAAACACCAGCAATACATCCTCCCGACCTGAGGCCTCTTCGAAAATACCTTTCAGCGCGGACTCACCCAGCGAAAAGGACACAAACAATAGCGTGACTGGTTTGTTCGAAGGCGTTGTCGGAAGACCGCTTGCCACTGTTGTCGATCGTGTCGATAGCGCCTCTGTTTGGTTCGCTTGTGAGGCTTCCAACAATTGTTGCGCTTGGCGTTTCACGTCCAACTGTTCAGATTGACCGTTCAACCAGTCAGGACGAGGCTGGCCTTCCAAGGTCTGCAAAATAGCCTGAGAACGTTGCAGCCAAGCTTCTTCTGCCTGAGCCGTTTGCACAAAGAACCAGCAAAGCAAACAGACCGCCGAACGCCGCCAATGAAATTGAGGGGGCTCAAAACAACGCATAGGCCCGTCCAATCACTTGATGGTCGTAGACATAACCCCAATAGCGCGAATCGAAGCTTTTTTCGGTTTGCCCCGTAACCCAATAGGCGGCTGGCGGGATGGTTTCATGGCGTTTGAATTGGGACGCCGGCTTTTTAAGCTTTTCGGTCAATGGCAAACCGTCGATGATCCGTTCACCGTTGATCGTGGTGTGCTGCGGATCGACATGGATGGTATCGCCCGTGACACCGGCGGCGATTTTGACGATGATCTGACCGTCCTTGAAATACGGTGTCATGCGTTCGGCACGAAATGCGATCAGATCGCCGCGCCAGATATCCTTGTTATAGGTATCGATCAGATACACCCACTTGTCCGGCAAACAGCGGTCGACTTGATCGTCGCCGCCGATCAAGAAGCGTTGGCCGATATAGCGTTCAATGGCCAACACCAAAAGTAAGATGGGTAGTGCTTTGAGTAGGAAGGGTGCAAGCTTCGGTTTGCGTGATGTCTTTCGGTGCATGATGTCATTTCGCATGTCTTCACCTGTTAGCCTGTTGGACATAGATGTCGTTTGGGGCAGCGACCACCGCGGTCGAATCAATGACCAAATAACCCGCATCACTGAGTTTCTTGGCTTGGGCTTGCCAGTCATCGACAATTTTGGCCATTTGCTCCTGGCTGGCATTGGGCGGTATCGATTGAATCAATTTGGCTCTGTCAAACACGAATACCGGCGTCACCAAATTCAAGCGTTCTAAGGGCTGTTGTAATTGCTGTTGCGCAGCCAGCCAGCCACCGAGACATCCCAGACAGACCGCGATTAAAACAGTGCTGAGCCATTGCGATTTAGGGTCCATAACTGATCTCCTTAGGCTTACTGCTACGACTGTCGATGAGTTGTTGAATGGCATCACCCAGACTCAAACCTTGCCGCCGGAGCTGCTTCAAGGCGTTGACGTCTTCGGGTTTGGTGGAGAACAGAATGCGTTTGTATGGATCGACAATCAGTCGGCCAATGCCGGAACCCATCTCGGTGATGAAGAAAATTTCCGAATAAGCGCCGGGCAAGGTGTGGACAGTTTTTAAGAGTTCATAGCCGCCATCCGACAATGGCAAGCGTCGATCCTGCTTCATACCTTCGATGACTTCGGCTTTCTGACCGAGTAGGTACATATTGGCCGAATTCTCGACAATGGCGCGGCCGGCGGCATTGCGGTATAAGTCGTTCACCGACTGGGTGATGGTCACTGCGGCGCCACCGTATTTCCGAAACCGTCGATAACCATGTTCCATAAACTTGGCCACATCCCCTTCGGTGAGTAAATCCCAAGCTTCGTCGATGATCACAATCTTGGGTCGGTTGCGTTCGCCCAGATACATTTCCTGCTGAATTTGGTAGATCAGTTGCAGCAACACCACCTGTTGCAGATGTTTACGGCCTTTGAGTTCTTCCAGTTCCAGCACGGTAAAGTCGCTGGCAAATTTGGCATTGTTCTGGCCATTGAAGTAGCGACCATATTCACCTTGAGTGGTAAACGGAAACAGCTGCTCACCGACATCCTTTAATCGCTGATCGGTTTCAGCGCAGAGTTGTTTAGCAATGTCGTCGACCGACATGGCTTGGGCTTTCTCAGTCCACAGCTGTTTCAAAATCCGCTTGAGACCGGCGGTTTGAAAGTCCGTAAGTTTTTCAGTCGGCGCCGCCATTTGGCTCACCAATCCGGCTAACATATCGGCTTCTTCCTCGAAGTTCTGCACAATCTCAAACGGGTTCATGCAGATACCGGAACCGTGGGTGAATTTGACGAAATCGCCTTCCAGCACCTCGCAGAGGTTTTCATACGAACGGCCGACATCGATTGCCCAGATTTGTGCGCCTTCGGTCAGGTAGCTGACGATGATCTCGTTGGTCAGGAACGATTTGCCTTTACCGGATTCGGCGGCGATACACAGATTGTAATTGCCGGTGGTATCAAACAGCGACACGGCCATGTGTTCGCCATTACGCGAAACAAAATTCAAGGTCGGTGTGT
>NZ_JANIBK010000094.1 GCF_024505165.1 Methylomonas rivi | reverse complement strand
CGGGCGGTATGTCGCGGCGCACGCCGGCCTGCCGGAAAGCCTCCAGCTCGTCGCTATCCCAAAACTCGGCCACCCGGGTTTCGGCTTGGCCCGCATCCTCCGGGCATTGCCGCAAGCCGGTGCCCGGATTGATGCGGATCGGCCGATGCAGCGTGCAGCTTTTGATGGGAGAAATACCCGGAATAACCCAGCCAGACTTGCTATGGGGGCACCATTGCGAAACGGCTTGTCCGGACAACGTGCAAACCTCGATTCGCTTCAAACCCGCCGGCGGCGGCTCGGCGGCAGCCACCGGGCGTTCGATGGCTATGGCTTCGAGGATATCGAACAACAAGGGCCCGGCCAAATCGCGCCCCACCAGATGACTGTTGGGGCTGCCGTCGAAATTGCCCGCCCAGACGCCGACCAGCCAATCCCCCATCATGCCGATGGCCCAGGCATCCTTCAGGCCCGACGAGGTGCCGGTTTTCCAGGCTACAATCTGCTGCTGCCCGAAACTGCGGCCGCCGAAACTGCGTTGCGGACGCGGATTATTGTCCAGCATTTCCCGCACCAGAAAAGCCGCTTCCGGCATCATCAACGGCCGGCCCAAGTCGGGTTCGGCATCCAGCAGCCAGCGCAAATTTTGCAGCCGGCCGCGATTGGCCAGCAAGCCGTACAGCCGCAATAAATCCTCCATGGAAATTTCGGCGCTGCCGATCGCCAAACTCAAACCGTAATTGGCGGCCTGTTTGGGGATGGCAATACCGGCCTGCAACAAAAACTCGTGAAAGGTCGGCTTTTCCAATTGCGCCAGCAAACTGATGGCCGGAATATTGCGGCTGCGCACCAGCGCATCGGTGGCCGACAAGGGCCCGTAGAAATTGCGCTCGAAATTTTCCGGCTGATAGTAGCCCATGCGTAGCGGCGTATCCTTGAGCCGGCTATCCGGCGTAATCAGCCCCTGCGCCATGGCCTGGGCGTAGATGAAGGGTTTCAGGGTAGAACCGGGCGAGCGCGGCGCTTTCAGGCCGTTGACGAAACCGTGAATTTGCCGGTTGAAATAATCCGCCGACCCCAGATAAGCCCGCACCGCCATACTGGGCGCATGCACGACCATGACGCTGGCATTCACCACGCCCTGCGCGCGATGCTGGCGCAGAAAGCCGGCCAGCAAGGTCTCGCAGAGCGATTGCAGGGTGCCGTCCAGTGTCGAAACCAAGGTCGACGCTTCCGGATATAAGCCGTGCAGGCGTTCGGCAAAATGCGGCGCGGCAAACGGCAACTCGTTTCGCTGCCGAAACCACAAGCGCTCGAAACCGGGATCGTTGCCGTAGGCCATCCGCCAGGCTTGCCGCAAACGCTGGCGGGCGGCTTGATGCATGGGCGCACGGGCGGCGGGATTTTGCGGAATCAATGCCAGGGCCCGCGCTTCGTCCCGGTTCAATTCGCCGGCCGGCTTGTGAAAATATATCCAGGCCGCCGCGCCGACGCCTTCGATATTGGCGCCGTAAGGGGCTAGATTTAAGTAGGCCTCCAGCAATTCGTCCTTACTGAACTGCCGCTCCAGCCACAGTGCGTAAGCCAGTTGCCGCAACTTGCCGGATAGGCTGCTAGTTTTCAACCGCCAACGCTGCCGGGCCAGTTGCATGGTCAGCGTCGAAGCGCCGATCCAGCGCTCCCGCACAATCAAACTGCTCCAGGCCGCCCGCAGCAGCGATGCCGGATTGATGCCGGGATGCCGGTAAAACCAGCGGTCTTCGTAATGCAGGGTCGCGTCCGGCAACGCCCGCGGCAATTCCGCCAGAGGCGTCCATAAGCGGTACTTTTCGTCGGAGGTCAGACTTAAGCGCAGCAAGCGGCCGTCGCTGCCGGTAACTGCGTAGGAGCCGTTAGCGCGATTGACCAGTAATGGCCGGGGCGTGAAGCCAAGCCCCAACCAAATCAATAACATCGCCAGTAGCACGGCCAATAGTGCGAGTCCGCCCGGTGACAGCCGTTTCAAAGGTTTAACGATAACGCTCATTTGTTTCGGATTGTAATGCGCAAAGACGTTGACAGCGTAGCGTGAACTTTTTGGCAGGCAATCTATGAAGTCGTTACGGAAGCGACCGAGGCTAAAAGGGTTGGGATTTGCTCGGCCGCAACTGCTTTGCTGAAATAAAAACCTTGATACACATCGCATTCGTGTTGCTTCAGGAAGGCCAGTTGTTCGCCGGTTTCGACGCCTTCGGCAACGATTTGCAAACCTAAACTTTTCGCCAGGGTGATAATGGCAATACATATCGCGGCGTCATCGTTACGCGAATCGCACTCGCCGATGAATGAACGATCGATTTTGAGTATATCGATTGGAAACTTCTTCAGATAACTTAGCGAAGAATAGCCGGTGCCGAAGTCGTCAATGGATAATTTAATATGGGTTTCCTTGAGTTCCTTCATCGCGGCAATGCTTTGTTCCGTATTACCCGTCAAAACGCCTTCGGTAATTTCAAGTTCTAATAAATCGCTGCGAATAGCGTATTTTTGCGTGATATGTTCTACAAAAGGCACTAAGGATTGATCGTGCAAATGCCGGCCTGAAATGTTGACCGCAATAGGCACCAGCGGCAGACCTTGCTGTCTCCACTCGGCTAATTGGCGAGTAGTTTCCGACAACACCCATTCGCCAACATCGATAATCAAATTCGATTTCTCGATAATCGGAATAAATTCAGCGGGTGAAATCAAGCCATAAGCGGGATGTTGCCAACGAATCAGCGCTTCAAAACCAACAATTTCATTGGTTTCGCATGAGACTTTTGGTTGATATTGCAAAAAGAACTCATTGTTTTTAATTGCATTTGCCAGCGCGGCTTCATAATGGAATTGTTGTTGCGCCGTTATTTCCATATCGCTGGTAAAAACCCGATAGATATTACGGCCGGCTTCCTTGGCTTGATACATCGCTAAATCGGCATGCTGTAACAGGCGGTCCGCATTAATAGAGCCGTTATCCGATAGCGCGATGCCGATACTGGTCAGCACGGTTAAGGTATTGCCGGTTAATTGGACCGGCTTACGCATGACGTCGAGAATTTGTTGCGCTTTGTTTACGGCATTTTTTTCAGTGAGATCGCCCGACAATACCACAACAAACTCATCGCCGCCCCATCGACCCACAAGATCGTGTTCACGCGTTACCTCGGATAACCTGGACGCAACCGCGCATAGCAGCTCATCGCCCGCTTTGTGCCCCAAGGTGTCGTTGATTTTCTTAAACTGATCCAAATCCAAGAACATCAGCACTACCGTCCCTGACGTTTTACGATGAAAATTAATCCGTTGTTCAAGGTTGGACATGAAATAGGTGCGGTTATAAAGACCGGTTAACGGATCGTTATAAGCCAATAATTTCAGACGGTTCTGTAATTTGATTTGTTGGGTAATATCGCGAATATGCAGCGTATATTCAGTATTTTTATCTTTTATATCGGTTGTTTGCGTGACAACAACCTCGGCGGTGAAGCATTGGCCGTCATAGCGCGTTAGTTCTGTAATATTACGTCGTCTTAGCACGAGATCTTCACTGACGGTAAAACCTTGCGCCAAACTTTGTAATGCCATTTTTCTGGATTTTTCCGCCATAAAGACGGTGAAGAAATTACGATTTAATACTTGTTTGAGACTCACGCCAAAACATTGTTCGGCGGCCGGATTAAATTCCTGAACCTCGCCGCGATTATTGATACTGACAATACAATCCATTGCCGCATCCAGAATTGCACCCTTGCGATACTCGCTTTGTTTAAAGGCAAAAAACGCTTCATCCCGCTGTTGAATTTCTTCGTTCACCTTGTCGATAACGCGATTATATTGTTGCGCGATTTGGCCGATTTCCGTGAAAGGTTCCACCGGAACTCGAAGGGAAAAATCGGCTTGCCGCTGCTGATGATTCATCGCGGATAACAAATCGAACACTTCCGTTGTCACCTGATGTTCCGCCACATTGAGACCGATAAGTTCCGATTTTTCCGTAACCCGCAACGGATGAAAATGGTTGATCAGCCGCAATATCGCAAACGCCGTGATAAAACTATAGGCACCAATAGCGACGATACCTGTTAGTTGTGCTTGCAGTTGTTCTAACATCGATAAGCCCGTGCCCAATTTTTCGGCATCGCCGAACAATGCCACGGCCAGTGTTCCCCATATTCCCGCAAATAAATGCACGGGAACCACGCCGATGGCATCGTCGATTTGCCTGCTCTCCATCCAGCGTTCACCATAGAACACGATAATGCCGGCGATAACACCAATCACCAGCGCGGACGAGACGCTGACGGCATGGCAGTTGGCCGTAATCGCCACCAAGCCGCCTAACACGCCGTTCATAATATGCACCACGTCGATATAACCGTCCGCTATATATTTTAGCGAAGTAGCCGCAATGCCGCCCCAGCAGGCGGCGAGACAGGTATTTAACAAAATCGCCGGCACGGCATCGGTCCAGCCCAAGGTGCTGCCGCCGTTAAAGCCGAACCATCCGAACCAAATCAACATACCGCCTAAAATCGCCATCGGTAAATTACTGCCCGGAATACGTCTGCCGCTAACATCGTAGCGTCCAATGCGCGGACCTATGATCAGAATGGCCGCCAAAGCCACCCAACCGCCGACCGCATGAACAACGGTCGAACCGGCAAAGTCGACAAAGCCCAATAATTCCAGCCACCCGGTCGCCTTGCCGGAAATGATGCCCGCCCATGCCCAGTGGCCGACCCAAGGATAAATCAACAGCGTAATCGTTATGGTCAACAAAAGGTAACCGCTGTAGGTCATACGCTCGGCTATGGCGCCAGAAACCAATGTCGCGGCGGTGCCGCAAAACATCATTTGAAATAAAAATGTAGTGATAAGTAAGGGACCGGCGCCTTGGCCAAAAAAAAAGTAGGACGTGCCGAAAAAACCGGAAACACTATCTCCAAACATGATGGCAAAACCGACAGCCCAAAATATGGTGCTGGAAACGACAAAGTCGCTGATATTTTTCGCGGCGACATTAATGCTGTTTTTACTTCTGACTAACCCGCTTTCCAAACAGAGAAACCCTGCCTGCATGACAAACACAAGCATGGCGGCACATAAAATCCAGAGTATATCCATAAGCTTAAGTAGCCAGTTGCTCTATGGTTAATGTTGGATTCGGTTATACGCGACAGCCTACTAAAAAGCTATCAAGCGAAGTAAGCGCGATTAAGACACACAGACCGACCCCGTTAGCCGCTTCGAAAAAACACGACTCCCTCACAAAAAAGGCCGTCGTAAAAACCCAAAACGTTTACGTTGTTTGCAAAAACGATCTCCGCTTGCCGGATATTGGAAGTCGCGTTGCCACCGTATCGGTTACGCGACACACCCAAGCGACAGTGTTCGGATTTGCCGGAAACGGAAAGCGTGAACGCCAAGATCGAAAGTATCGCGGAATTAAACGCTATTCATGCAAGCGTTTAATTCCGCGCGAGCACAAAGCATACCCACCCGGCTGACAATCCGCTTCGAGATAAACAAACATTAGTTTTTCAGAACGGCGTGGAAGGTCGGAACAATCCGCATGGACAAGAATTATCCCCCTATTCCGCTTGAAACAGCGTATAACTTTGAAATCGGATTATTTAATCCGTTGGTGTTCACTGGCATACAGGCATCATTTCCATTAATTTCAAGCAAAACCACCCACCATTTGGAGTGAACGCCATGAGCAAAGCTCAAAAAAGCAATAAAGAAAACAAGAAAGAACCCGCATTAAGTCCGAAAGAAAAGAAAGCTGCGAAAAAAGCCAAGAAACAATCCAAGGATTTTTTATGAATGTTAGCCGGGTAACAGCGGAAAAACCGGATTAGCGAAACAAGTTTATTCCTGCCGATTATCGGTATCCATTACGATCCGACCTTTCCGAGCGAGACGGTGTTAGCCCCCCCCCCTATACCGCGCCGGGCACAGGAGGATTTGAACGGAGAAATCGGCGGGATAGCCGATTGGCAGGGGCAGCACCCAAAGGGCGAAAACCGGGGAGGGTTTTCGTAGCGAAAGACGCGGTTGCCGGTCCGCGAACCGGCGTTAAATCGGGCTTCGCGGTAGCGAAACAAAAAAAATCTTTTAATTAAAACATGCGCCCGATTGCGCTAACGCTAATCGGACCTACGGCCCTGCCTGATTCTACGCGGGAAGCGTTGCTTGGCGGACATCCCGGTAATGCCCAAGCCGCTCAGGAATAACCAAACACTGGCTGGTAAAGGTACGCCACTCACCTGAAAATCGACTGCCACTTCGCTTAATCCGAGACTGGCGCCGTTGATTTTATAAACCGGAAAAAATGTTTCGACCGGGTTATAACCAATGATGACTTCCACTTGCCGAGTCTCGTAAATGGGCGTTTGACCGATGATGTTTCCAAATTCATCAAGTTCCGGCGTGTAACCAATGATTTCTTCGACCGTTTGATAAGCATATACAGGTACTTCAACAATCCCACCCGGCGCGTCATAGAGATAGTAGCTTTCCGAATTTAGTTCAAGCGCTCCTGAGAGGGTTAATTGCGGAAGCGGCGTCGTTGAGCTGTAAATAGAAGCATAGGGACCAGTAGGACCGAATTCATTAAACGCATAACCGCTATTGGTTATCCGATGATCATCAATCCGAAACCCTGGTTTTGCATTCACGTCGATTATTGCCGAATAGGATACAGACGCAAAAATCGGCGCTGGCGAATAACCATCGAAAGTTTGGCTGTCGATAGCAATTGACAACGAAGGATGAAAGAGCAGTTGGTTACCGATGACTTCCACGTTCCCCATGTTGTAAAGGTTATCCGTGTCATAGCTAAAAATCAGCGAGTCGCCTTGCAGGGAAACCAATTCGGCGTTGACAGTCGAACTGACTGCAAGAAGACCGACCAGCGGCAGACAATGTTTAATGCAAAAACTCATGAGAAGCTCCTTAAAATTAGCTGAAAAAGCCCATGGGATTGCAAATCCCTGGCTAGTTTGCGTGTGCTTCCCCCGTGGTTCATCAATATAACACCGAGAGAATCATTCTCAAAAAGCCGGGATACTTTACCCTACTGCCGCGCCGGGCAGCGGAGGGTTTGAACGGTTCGGCCCGCAGAGACGCGGCCGCCGGTCCGCGAACCGGCGTTAAATCGGGCTTCGCGGTAGCGAAACAATATTCTTGCAAGCTTTTAATTCCGCGTGGGCACAAAAACCGTGCCCACCCTACCCATCTGCAACAATCGTAGGCCATATTGTCGCGATAGCGGTTATGTGGCAATTAACTCAGAAATGTCAGGTAACGCTATCGCGCAACCTGACCTACCGTACTCGGGGAGAAATAACGGGACAGAACCTCTTGTCAAATTTAACGGTGATTAGTGGAACACCGGGCAGGTATTCAAACGTATAAATTCGACCTATTGATTTTGTAAAAAACGCCGTATTTGAAATTGCGACGATTGGCTCATCGGTGAACGAGCCTGTTCGAGAAGCGAAGCAAAGATATGATCTTCGAAATATTCTTCTCCACAATTATTACAGACTTTCGCAGGAACATTTTTGAATACCAAAACTGTTTCGCCAAACTCGAATGTAATGCTGGCGAAGTCGTCTGTCATCATGCCCAATTTGCAAATCACACACATCATCGGCGTTTTCATAAACGAATTCCTTTGCAAAGCATCCGCTCCCCTGTTTTCCTAGTTACCACGCACTGCGTGGTAACTCAGATTCGCCGCGCTGCGGCGAATTGCACCGCAGCGCGGGCAAGCTGAGGGTTCCCACGCAGCGCACTCATCGTTATACACAAGTATCGTCATGCCCGCAGGACGCGGGCATCCAGTGCCATGGATGGTCGCCTCAAGCTATCCGTGCAGCCTGGATTCCGGCAATCCCTGCCGGAATGACGGGTATCAAACAGAGATGTGTATAACGATGAGCGCAGCGCATGGGAACCAGAAACATCAGAGATACGTCGCGACGACGGCAAAAAAACGCTGCGTAAGCAGCTATACCGATTCACGCGAAGCGGATACAAAATCCCCCTGATGCCGCGCCGAGCACCGGAGGGTTTGAACGGATCAGCCCGCAGGGGCGATGCAGGGAGGCATCGCGTTTTTCGTGGGGGCTGGGAAGCCCCTTCGGAAAACCCCGTTCAAAGCCTTCGGCGCGCAGGATTAACGCGGCATGGGGTGGCCTTTTCTTTGGATACTTTCTTTTGGCCACGCAAAAGAAAGTATCGCGGTTGCCGGTCCGCGAACCGGCGTTAAATCGGGCTTCGCGAGAGCGAAACAAGTTTCATACAAGCTTTTAATTCCGCGTGGGCACATAAACCGTGCCCACCCTACGAGATGACATCGCAAAGCGCATTTATGGTTTATGTTCAAGTAGCCCTAATTTTTTCTCTAATTGCCTTATCTGTTGGAATTCCATTCGTAGATGTTGATGAATATTTAGCGCTGGCTCTGACAACCCTTCTTTATCTTCTGGCACTACAAAATCAATCACGCCACCTTTTTCGATAAAATTAACTAAGTTTTTTACTGATTTGTCTAGGGCATTAACTTTATCACCCTCGCCATTTTCTTTTAAATTTAATTTAGTAATGACACTTTTTGTGATTTCTTCAATACCAAATTCCTTTTCTTTGTCAGCTTCATGTTCTAATTGAATAGCGAGCTGGTCATTTTGTAACTTCAGCCCACGCAATTCTTCTGCTTTCTTTCTTATATCTAGAACCTTTTCTGCGATTTTTAGCGCCGCCAGAATAATTCCACTCGTTGTAGCTGCTATTTGTGCAATTACTGCTAACTCAATAACAATAGAACCTTTTGTAGCACCTACTATTTTAATTTCTTCCGGGGGCAAGTTATGGGCCATCGCCACTCCTCTTCCAATGTCATACCATATGCCTGCCCAGCTTTTAAAATCTACGACGTTACTCATGGATGCATCGCCAGTGAAGCTAACGCGAATTAGTATTTCATTTTCACTTTCATATTTTTCTTCGTTTACGCAACCAATTAAACCGGTTTGTATAAGGCTTGATTTATTAATTCCATCATTTAATTTATCAAGTATTTCCTGGGTTTTTTGAGCAGAGGTTGCAACATCAATAACATTTCGATACAAAATATCTTCGACTGAATGAACCCCAAATTCACCAACAGCACTACCTATTCCTAAGGCATTTAGTAAATCCAATTGATCCTTTGTTAGCTGCCATAAAGAAACATTCCGAATGGATTCAATCAATATTGTTTTATCTGCTTCAAGTGCTGGTTTATGTTGATTAGGATGTGCGTGTTGTTGGATTAGCGACACCAGTGTTTGATATTTTTGTGGTATCTGAGTATCTACAATCTCTCTATTTATCCATCGAGTAAGGGCTATTAATTCGGATACGTTCATAAATCACCCACACTTGCTCTCCCCACAATTCAAACAAGTCATACACCCATCCATCAACACCATCGCCTTGGTGGAACACTTGTTACACAACACCGCCTGCTCCGGAAACGCCGAACTGTCCGTTTCGCCGTGCTGGGCTTCGAATTCGGCGCGTTTTTCGGCCAGAAACTGTTGATGACGGTCGCTGAGTTTTTCCGGCTTGATCATGCCGATGTGTTTCATGTGGGTTTCTATGGCCGAACCGATTTCCGCTACCAAAGACGGCATGAACACGCCGCCTTTTTTGAAATAGCCGCCGCGCGGGTCGAATACCGCTTTCATTTCTTCCACCAGGAAGGTGGCATCGCCGCCTTTACGGAACACCGCCGAGATAACCCGGGTCAGGGCCAGCACCCACTGGAAATGCTCCATGTTTTTGGAGTTGATGAAAATCTCGTAGGGCCGGCGTTCTTCGTGGGCGGTGCCCAGGTTCAGCACCATGTCGTTGATGGTGATGTACAGGGCGTGCTCGGATTGCGGGGTTTTGATTTTATAGGTGGAACCCAGCAGCACTTCCGGCCGCTCGACGTTTTCGTGCATTTCCTCCAACGAGGGTTTTTCGGCTTCCGCGGGGGCCGCCGTTTCGCTGTTGTCCTTGGTCAGCACTTTGTAGCCGACGATTTTTTTGTTGATTTTGTGTAGGGTCATGGGTATTCCGTAATCTGTAGGTTGGGTTTACCCGCAGGGCATAAAAGCGTAGCGTAACCCAACATTAAATGCCGTCGGGTTGGATTACGGCTAGCGCCTAACCCAACCTACATTTTTTTATCAAAACTTGCCGTAATAGCCTTCTTTCAAGGCGTCGAACAAATTCGCGGCGCTATGCACTTCGCCGTCGTATTCCACGTCTTCGTTGCCTTTCAGTTCCACGACGTGGCCGTCTTCCAGCGTGAATTGGTAGGTAGTGTTTTCCAGGTCCGCCTCTTTCACCAGCACGCCTTGGAACACTTCCGGATTGAAGCGGAAGGTGGTACAGCCTTTCAGGCCCTGGTCGTAGGCGTATTCGTAGATGGACTTGAAGTCTTCGTAGGGGTAATCGGTCGGCACGTTGGCGGTCTTGGAAATAGACGAATCGATCCAGCGTTGCGCGGCGGCCTGAATGTCGACGTGCTGCTTGGGCGTGACTTCGTCGGCGGCGATGAAATAATCCGGCAATTGTTGATCGGGATCTTCGCTGTAAGGCATGGCTTCCGGATTGACCAGGTGGCGGTAGGCCAGCAATTCGAACGAGAACACGTCGATTTTTTCCTTGGATTTTTTGCCTTCCCGAATCACGTTGCGCGAATAATGATGGGCAAAGCTGGGTTCGATGCCGTTGCTGGCATTGTTGGCCAAGGACAAGGAAATGGTACCGGTGGGGGCGATGGAGCTGTGGTGGGTAAAGCGGCAGCCCACTTCCGCCAGCTCGTCGACCAATTCAGGCAACTCTTGTGCGACTTTTTGCATGTAGCGGCTGTATTTGGCGTGCAATACCTTGCCTGGCACCCGGTCGCCCAGTTTGTAGCCATCGGCTTTCATTTCCGGGCGTTTGTGCAGCATTTCGCCGGTCACTTCGAACAACTGTTCCATGATCGGCGCCGGGCCTTTTTCCTTGGCCAGCTCCAGGCCGGCTTTCCAGCCTTCCAGCGCCAGTTCCTTGGTGACTTGTTCGGTAAATTGCAGCGACTCTTCGTTGCCGTATTTCAAACCCAACATGGTGATGGTGGAACCCAGCCCCAGGTAACCCATGCCGTGGCGGCGCTTGCCGGTGATTTCCTCGCGCTGTTTTTCCAGCGGCAGGCCGTTGATTTCCACCACGTTGTCCAGCATGCGAGTAAAGATACGGATGGTTTTGCGGTAGGCATCCCAGTCGAAACTGGCATCCTTGCCGAACGGTTTTTCGACGAAGCGGGTCAGATTGATCGAACCCAGCAAACAGCTGCCGTAAGGCGGCAAGGGTTGTTCGCCGCAGGGATTGGTGGCGCGTATGTGTTCGCAGAACCAGTTGTTGTTCATCTCGTTAACCTTATCGATCAGGATGAAACCGGGTTCGGCGTAATCGTAGGTCGAGGACATGATGATGTCCCACAGGCGGCGGGCCGGCATCACTTTGCTGATGCGGCAGGCCACCAGACCGGCCTCGTCGACTACATAGCCTTTTTTGTTTGGCAAATCGCGCCAGACCACTTTGCCGCTGTCCGCCAGATCGATTTGATCGGCGCTGCATTCGCGTTCGGTAAGCGGAAACGACAGCGGCCAGGGGCGATCGTTTTTCACCGCTTCGACGAATTCGCTGGTAATCAGCAAGGACAGGTTGAACTGGCGCAGGCGGCCGTCCTCGCGCTTGGCGCGGATGAAGTCCACCACGTCCGGGTGGGCGACGTCGAAGGTGGCCATTTGCGCGCCGCGGCGGCCGCCGGCCGACGACACGGTAAAACACATCTTGTCGTAAATATCCATGAACGACAGCGGGCCGGAGGTATAAGCGCCGGCGCCCGACACGTAGGCATCGCGCGGCCGCAGGGTGGAAAACTCGTAGCCGATACCGCAACCGGCTTTCAGGGTCAGCCCGGCTTCATGCACCTTGGCCAGAATGTCGTCCATGGAATCTTCGATGATGCCGGATACAGTACAGTTGATGGTGGAGGTGGCGGGTTTATGGTCCAAGGCGCCGGCATTGGAGGTAATCCGGCCGGCCGGAATCACGCCCTTACGTAGCGCCCACAAAAATTCCTTGTAATGCTTTTCCTGCAAGGCCTTGGTTTTTTCGACGTCGGACAGCGCCTTGGCCACCCGTTTGTAGGTGTCGTCTATCGTGGCGTCGATGGCAATACCGTCCTTGGTCTTTAAGCGGTATTTGCTGTCCCAGATGTCCAGCGAGGCGCTTTGCAGCGGAATTTCGGCATTATTCGGCGTCACAACTTGAAGTTTTGCGGTCATGTAAGGTCCCTTGGTCTGATGTGTTGTACGGTTCAATTGCGGCATCCGTTAACAAAACAGCCTAACGCCTTGATGTGCAATCGATTTAACGCGGAAGACACCGCAACGGCTAAAATACCGTATCTAGTGCTTATGCGGAAATATTAGCACAATATATTGTGCTGTCGAGGGAGATTTTTTAACAAAACGTTCAAGCCGGGCGCTTACTTTGTTAACTCAAGGAGTTAGCGGCGAGATTTAATTTTGAGCGGCAATTTTTACCGCCACGGAAAATCCGCCGGGTGGATTGCTGTTTGCCGCCGCCCAACCTTGGTTCGGCATTACCCGGCTTAAGAAATGGCTAAGATTGCACGGTAAAATACAATTGCCCACGCGCCGGACAGGATCGACAATCCGGCTTGACCGGCAAATCGGCTAACGACTATTTCATCACCGAGGCAAACATGACTACTATTTACAAAACATTATTATCCGGCGGTTTGTTGCTGGGTTTCGGACTGGCCCAGCCTTGCTTCGCGGGCGCCAACACACCGCGCATCGACCAACGCCAGGAAAATCAAGATAGACGCATCGAACAGGGCCTGGAATCGGGCAGCTTAACCCACCGCGAAGCCAACCGCCTGGAACATCAGCAAATGCGCATCGAGCATCAAGAAGCAGCCGCCAAAGCGGACGGCATTGTTACCAAAACCGAACGCGCCCGCTTGACGCATCAACAAAACAAGGCCAACCGCAACATCGCGCGTAAAAAACACAATCTAAGACAGCCATGAGCCCTAGCGAAAAAATCCGGCGGTTAGGCCGGCTTTTTTCGCCCGTTTAGCTATCGCCTTTCATCAGACTCAACAAATCGTCCGTCGACATCTTGCCGCTGATGTCGGCGCCGTCCAGCAAGCTGTCGGCCAGATCGCGTTTGTGGCTGTGCAGGGCGACGATTTTTTCCTCGATGGTGTTTTTGGCGATCATCCGGTAAATGGTCACCGGGCGCTGTTGGCCCATGCGGTGCGCCCGGTCGGAAGCCTGGTCCTCCACGGCGGGATTCCACCACGGGTCCATGTGTATCACATAATCGGCCGCGGTCAGGTTCAACCCCACGCCGCCGGCTTTCAGGCTGATCAAAAACAACTCGCCCTCGCCGCGCTGGAAGGCGTCCACCCGCTTCTGGCGATCCTTGACCGGGGTGCCGCCGTCCAGATATTGATAAGCAATCCCGCGCTGTTCGATGTAAGCCTTGATCAGCTGCAAATGATCGACGAACTGGCTGAACACCAAGGCTTTGTGTTTGTTATCCAGCAATTCGTCGACGATTTCGCCGAAGGCCGCCAACTTGCTGCTGGGCAGTTCAAGGTCGGCATTCACCAAACGGGTATTGCAACAACTGCGGCGCAATTTGGTGATGGCGGCCAAAATTTGCAGCTGTTTTTGTCCAGGCGGTCCGTCGGCGCTGCTTAACATGGCAATGCTGTCGCGGCGCAGGGCTTCGTAAAACACGTTTTCTTCCTGGCTGAGCTCGACATAAATCGGAATTTCGGTACGCGGCGGCAGCTCCTGCAACACCTGGGTTTTGGTGCGGCGCAGGATAAAAGGCTGAATCAGTTTTTTCAGCTGCTGCTTGGCCTGCACGTTGCGGTCGCGCTCGATAGGGCCGGCGAAGCGCTGATTGAATTGTTCCATCGAGCCCAGCAAGCCGGGGTTAATGAAACGGAACAGGTTCCACAATTCGCCCAAGTGGTTTTCCAGCGGCGTACCGGTCATGATGATCTTAAACTCCGCCCGCAGATTCATCGCCCCTTGCGAACGGCGGGTGGCGATATTCTTGATCCATTGCGCTTCGTCGAGTATCGCGGTCTGAAACTGGATGTCCGCCAGCATGTCGGCGACTTGTTCCTGCTGCAGCAAACCGTAGCTGCAGATCATCACATCGAACGGCCGTAAATTTTCCAGCAAGCGCTGGCGGTCGCCGGCCCCCAGCACCATGGGATTCAACGTGGGTGCGAAACGGCGGGTCTCGTTTTCCCAATTGGCGCACACCGAAGTCGGCGCCACGATCAGGCTGGGGCCGGCGGGCGCCCGCTCCACCAGTAAAGCCAGACCCTGCACGGTTTTTCCCAGCCCCATATCGTCCGCCAGACAGGCGCCGACGCCCCATTGCGCCAAACGCGCCAGCCAGTTGTAACCTTCCAGCTGGTAATCGCGCAATTCGGCCTGAAAAGTGGAAGGTACCCGCGGCCGGTAATCGCGGGCCTGCTGCAGGCGCTGGATATGGTTTTGCCAATGTTTATCGGCCTTGAAGCCGGCTTCGTCCCGCCAGTCTTCCAGCGTCAAGGCCGCCAACGGATTCAGCCGTACTTTTTTGCCGCTGATGTCCGCATAGGCTTTCAGGTCTTCCAGGCGGCGGCGAAATTCGTCCGTCAACGCGATGAACTGGCCGTCTTTCAATTGCAGAAACCGGCCTTGCCGATTGTCCAGCAAACCCAGCAACTGCTGCATGTCGATGACCGTATCGTCGTTGACCTTTAATTCGCCCTGCAGGGCAAACCAATCGTTGTCGCGCTTGACTTGCACGCTAAAACCGCTGCCGCCGGTCTGTCCCAGTACCTTGAAGCGCACGCCTTCCGGCCATTCCAACAAGGCCTCGGTCTCGGGCAGGGCCTGAGCCTGCAGCAAGAACTCCAGACAGGCTTCCGGGTGTTCCAGCAGCCAATCGCCCGCCGCGTCCCGTTCGGCGTCCCGCAAGGCCGGGCAGGCATCGATCGCGGC
>NZ_JANIBK010000093.1 GCF_024505165.1 Methylomonas rivi | reverse complement strand
GGCGGCGTGTTGAACCGGGCCGGCCATACCGAAGCGGGTTGCGATTTGGCCCGGCTGGCGGGCGTCGAGCCGGCGGCGGTGATCGTGGAAATTTTGAACGACGACGGCTCGATGGCGCGGCGTCCGGATCTGGAAGCCTTTGCCGAGCAACATAATTTGAAAATCGGCACCATCGCCGATTTGATCCATTACCGGATCAAGCACGAAAACACGCTGGAACGCATCAGCGAATGTGCCTATCCGACCGAGTTCGGCGATTTTAGGTTGTACGCCTATCAGGATAGAAACGACGATAACGTGCATCTGGCCCTGGTGATGGGCGACGTGGCCGGCGACCAGCCGGTGCTGGTCAGGGTGCATGCGCGCAATCTGATCGACGACCTGTTCTTTTCGCAGCGCAGCGATTGCAGTTTGCCGGTGCGCGAAGCCATGAAAAAAATCGCCGAAGCCGGGCGCGGCGTGTTGGTGATCATTCGCCAGAAAGAAGACAACAAGGCCTTGGTGGAACTGATTCACGCTTATCAAATGCAGGACCACGGCATTAAAAACAGCCGGGATTTAAGCGCCGATGCCGATTGGCGCACCACCGGCACGGGGTCGCGGATCTTGTCCGACTTGGGCGTGCGGCGCCTGAAAGTCATGGGCACGCAGAAAAAATATATCGGCTTGTCGGGTTTCGATTTGGAAGTGGTCGAGCATATCGACACCGCCGTTTAAGCAAGCCGGCAAGCTATCGACAGTATTTAAACCATTAACGAAGGTAATCCTATGACAGCAGTCACTACTCTGGAAGGTCATTTTTCCGCCCAAGGCGGCAAGTTTTGTATCGTCTCCTCGCGTTTCAACAGTTTTATCGTCGAACAGCTGGAAGCCGGGGCCATCGATGCTCTGGTGCGCCACGGCGCCGACAAAAATGATATTACCCTGGTGAAGGCCCCGGGCGCGTTCGAGTTGCCCATGGTGGTGCAGCGGGTTGCGGCCAGCAAAAAATACGATGCGATTATCGCCCTGGGTGCGGTGATTCGCGGCGGTACCCCACATTTCGAATACGTGGCGGGCGAGTGCGTGAAAGGCATTGCCCATGTGGCCTTGCAATACGATATTCCGGTCAGTTTCGGCGTATTGACCGTGGACAGCATAGAACAAGCCATCGAGCGTGCCGGCACCAAGGCCGGTAACAAGGGCGCGGAAGCCGCGTTGTCAGCCATCGAGATGGTGAGTCTGTTCAACGCCTTCATTGATCACAACCAGGGCGTTTAATGAGTCAAGCAAAAACCAATGCCCGCAAGTGCGCGGTACAGGCCTTGTACCAGTGGCAGATGAGCGGCGAGAGCCTGAGCCGCATCGAAAGCTATTTTCTGGAAGAAGAGCATTTAAAAGGCGCGCAGAAAACCTATTTCAGCGAGTTGTTTCACGGCGTTCCCAAACAACTGGCGGAACTCGATGCCGCGCTGGCGGAGTTCGTCGATCGGCCGGTGGAAAAAATCGACCCTGTCGAGCGGGCCATTCTACGCATCGGTGCTTATGAATTGATCAACCGCTTGGAAACGCCCTACAAGGTCATCATCAACGAGGGCGTCAATCTGGCCAAGGATTTCGGCGCGGAAGGCAGCCATAAATATATCAACGGCATACTCGATAAGGTGTCGCAAAAACACCGCGCCGTCGAAATCGCCGCCAAACAGGCCAAGCCGCAACACTAATGGCTTTGGCCGAATTTGATCTGATTAAACGCTATTTTGCGGTGCATGCGCCGCAACATTCGTTTACGCAGTTGGGCATAGGCGACGATTGCGCCTTGCTGAATTTGCCGGCCGGTTATCAGCTGGCCGTCACCACCGATACCATGGTGGAAAGCGTGCATTTTTTCGCCGATGCCGATCCCTATCTGTTAGGGCACAAATTGCTGGCGGTCAATTTAAGCGATTTGGCGGCCATGGGCGCGGAACCGTTTGCGGTCACCCTGGCCCTGACGCTACCGAAAGCCGATGAAGCTTGGTTGCGGGCCTTTGCCGACGGCTTTCTCGGCTTGGCCCGCCGGCATCGCGTCGATCTGATCGGCGGCGATACCACTGCGGGACCCTTGAGCTTGACGGTGCAAGCCATGGGGGCCGTGCCGGCGGGCAAGGCGTTGTTGCGTTCCGCGGCGAAAGCCGGCGATCTGATTTTTGTCACCGGCCAATTGGGCAATGCCGGCTTGGGTTTGAAAATCAAGCAAGGCTTTGCCTGCGCTGAGCCGGCATTGCCGTTACGCTGTTTTAACCAGCCCGAGCCGCGCATCGCCGAAGGCATTGCGCTACGTGAGTTGGCTCATGCCTGTATCGATATTTCCGATGGCTTGGCCGCCGACTTGGGGCATGTTCTGGAGCAAAGCCGAGTCGGTGCCTATCTGGATTGGGAGCGGCTGCCGCTGTCCGCGCAGGTACGCCAATACATCGAAATAACGCAGGATTGGCAAATGCCCCTCACGGCGGGAGACGATTACGAATTGTGTTTCACCGTTCCCGCCGAGTCGGTTCCCAAACTACCCGCGGGCTGCCATTACGTCGGGGCGATCGAGGCGGAACCGGGCTTGCGTATGTTGCGGGCCGGTAAAACCGAAACCTTCGAGGCGAAAGGCTTTGAGCATTTTTCTTAGAGAATACTACGGCAACGCCCGTTTGAGCGCGGCGCAAATCGTCAAAGACCCGGTTTTATTATTGGCGTTCGGCTTCGGCGCCGGCCTGAGTAAAAAAATGCCGGGTACCATGGGTACGCTTGCGGCCATACCCATCTACCTGCTGTTGATTCAAAGTCCGGTTTGGGTTTATTTGGCGGTTACCGTAACCAGCATATTGGCCGGAATAGCGATTTGCGATAGGGCCGCGCAAAAGTTGCAAGTACACGATTATGGCGGCATTGTGTGGGATGAAATCGCCGGTTTTTTAATCACCATGTGCTGGCTGCCTTTTTCTTGGCAAAGTCTTTTGGCGGGCTTTGCTTTGTTCAGATTATTCGACATTGTAAAACCCTGGCCCATCAAATGGCTGGATAGGCATGTCGAGGGCGGGTTCGGCATTATGCTGGACGATGTGGCGGCGGGCTTGTTTGCCGCCGCGCTGATGCGGATTTGGTTTTAGTCTGCGTTGAGCCAAATGCAAAAAAAGTTTGAGTTCCCTCATGTTTTTTTATTTAGGGTCTTGATTAATCGCGTATTGGAACGATTGACCTATTTTAGGGTTAACGGATAGAATCCAGCTGCCCGGGGGTGGGAGCTAGGGGTTTGTATAGCGATCGGGTTAAAAAATCATAAATACCGGAGGAAGAATACTCATGAAAAAATCAATGATAAATTTGGCGCTTTTAGGTTGTTTGGCGGCAACGTCGAACGCGGCCTTTGCCGATTCGGACCATTCGCAAAAATCGAATTCGGCGTCTTCGCGATGCTCGGCCTTGCCCGGCCATGCAGCTTTGAAAGCCGCTTTAACCGGTGCCAGGGCGGCGGCGAACGGCGGCTTCAATTTGGACATGTGGGGCAGCATCGTGGATAGGGACGGCATCGTTTGCGCGGTGGCATTTACCGGCGGCAACCGCGGAGACCAATGGCCCGGCAGCCGGGTGATTTCCGCCCAGAAAGCCAATACGGCTAACGCTTTTAGTCTTCCCGGCCTGGCATTGTCGACCGCTAATCTTTATACGGCTACCCAACCCGGCGGCAGTTTGTTCGGCCTGCAGTTCAGTAATCCGGTCGATACCGGAGCCGCCTACAAAGGACCTTCTAAAAATTACGGCCAACATAACGACCCTTTAGTGGGGGAAAAAATAGGCGGGGTTAATGTGTTCGGCGGCGGTCTGGCGCTCTATGATGGGTCCGGAAAACTGTTGGGCGCCCTCGGCGTCAGCGGCGATTCTTCCTGCGCCGACCATAATATTGCCTGGAGAACCCGGTCCGCATTAGGTTTGGATCATGTGCCCGGCGGCGTGGGGCCCGGCGGTACCGACGGTATTGTCTATGACCAAACCAGCGGTTGGGCGCATCCGCTTTGCGCGGTTGGCGGCGAAGATGAAATAGCCGTTGATATTGGCGCGGGCGGCCCCGCTGTTCCTTAAATAATCGATTGCAGCTTGGGTTCCCTGCTTGATGGTAAGGAACCCGCTTAAAACCGGCCGCTTAAGGACATTTTCTTAAGCGGCTTTTTAATTCAAGCCATGGCGCCGAACTTCATGAAATTGATACTGCAAATCGCTGTTGGCGTTTTTCTGGGTAGTTTGGGGGCGTGGATCGTCGCCGATATTTGGCACGGCCGCCAGGAACAGAACGCCAAACAGGTAGCGGAACAACGTCACGCCGAACAGGAAAAACTGCGCCGAGCGGAAGGCGAACGGATTCGGGCGTTATTGCTGCAAGGACGGCAAGCCGGCAATGCCGCCGGGTCAATCAAACCGCCCGCCGGCTTTGTGCCGGATGATGCGCAAAGCCGCTGACATAACGGCAGCCGAAGCGCTCTCGCCATGGCTATTTATCGAAACGGACGAAAACCATCCTCGCGCTTAATCGAATACGGTTGTATTCGGTAAATCATTTTTTTGTGATTAACCAATCCGGATTGCTTCCGGTTTTCAATAGCCAACATTAACTTGACCGTTGGCGGCTATTCATCGCAAATATGTCGGGGTTTTCCGCCTTCGGCGGGGGCTTGCGCGGTTTTAGGCAGCATCGGCATCATGTTTTTCATGCCTTCGCCGCATTTTTTCATGTCTTGCATGATGCTGCTTTGCGCGGTTTCCTTGCCGAATGCCATGGCCCGCGCCATGGCCGCGTCGCGTTTTCCCGCCGCGCAAAGGGCTTTGACTTCCGCATCCATGGCTTCGGCCTTTTGTTGGAAGGCCTCCATTTCGGCTTCATCGATGTTTGCCATGCAGTTTTGCATGCTTTGCGCTTGTTGCATCATCTGCTGCATTTGCGCCTCGGTCGGCATGCGGCCCATGTTTTGAGCCGGAGCGGCAAGGGGCAGTAATAACAAGCTAATCAGTAATCGTTTGTTCATGTGCGGCCTTAAAAAATTTGCGTGGTTATCGGGAGGTTAATTTTGCAGATATTGATTGATGATCATTAAATCTTCTTCGCTCAAGTTACCGGCGGCTTGTTTTAGTTTTATTCCGCTGATCAAATAGTCGTAACGGCCCCGCGCGTAGTCGCTTTTGGCTCTATAAAGGTTGCGCTGAATGGCCAGCACGTCGACCATGGTGCGCGTACCCACTTCCAATCCCGCTTCGGCGGCTTCAACCGCCAAGGCGCCGGATTCGGTGGTGGATTTAAGCGCTTTCACTTGATCGATACTGGCGATTACTCCCCGGTAGGCGTCTTTGACTTCGCGGTTGACGCTGCGTTTGATTTTGACCAGATCTTCCTTGGCTTGCTCGAATTCATATTGGGCTTGGCGGGTACGCGAAACCGTGCCGCCGCCTTCGTACAGCGGCATGTTGAATTGCAGTCCAAAGCTTTCGTTGTCGCCGCGGAAGCCGACTTGGTTGCCGTTATCCATTTGCCGGTATTGCGCCACCAGATCCAGTGTGGGGAGGTGTTTCGATTCCTGCAACTCTATATTTTTGCGTATGAACTCGGTCTGGTTGATTTGGGAAACAATGGAAAAGTTGTTGCTCTCGGCCGAATTGGCCCAGGAGGCGATGTCTTGCGGCTCGGGCGGAAGTAGCGGTACGTTTTCCGGTAGCTTTTTTAAGTTGGCGTTGTGCAGACCGATTATTTCCTGGAGCTTCTCTTTGGTGTTATCCAGCTGATTTTCTGCTTCGATAACCCCGGCAACCGCGCGGTCGAACCCCGCTTGGGCCTCATAAACATCGGTAATGGCGATGATGCCGACATCGAAGCGTTGTTTGGCTTGCTCCAGCTGTTTTTCAATGGCTTTTTTTTCGGCCACTACAAATTCCAGGTTATCTTGCGCCGCCAGCACGTTGAAATAGGCTTCGACGGTGCGCACCATCAATTTTTGCTGCTCGGCCTGAAACTGGGCTTCCGACTGGGCGATTTTGTTGTCGGCTTGATCCAGTTGTACCCAGTGGGCCCAATTGAATACCGGTTGTGTCAGGTTGACGGCCAAGGCGCTGTCCCAATAGTGTTGTAATCCGGTGCCCGAAATACTGAATCCGCCCCTGATACTCTGAATACGCTGGCGATTGCTGCTCGCGGAGAACGCTAAATTGGGCAGCATTTGGGCGATGCTTTGCGATTTGATTTCAGCTACCGCTAACTGGTTAATGTCGCTGCTACGGTATTGCGGGTCGTTTTGCCGGGCCAATTGGTAAATATCCATCAGATCGTCGGCGAAAGCCAAATTTAGTGGTACGAACGCTAGCCATAGCGTCACCAACAGTCTTATCATTGCAATGTCTCGTACGAAGGTGTGAAAATTAAAATGCATTATGGCCTAAAATACAGATACTTCTGCAGCTTAATTTAAGTCTTGCATAAGGTTAGGCCCTCAGTATGGATTCGTCAAAATAAAAACCCAACTCAAAGAGCTAATATGACCAAAAAAGTTACTAAAGCCGTTTTTCCCGTTGCCGGTCTGGGTACCCGTTCTCTGCCCGCGACTAAAGCCGTGGCCAAGGAGATGTTGCCGGTTGTCGATAAGCCGCTGATTCAATATGCGGTTGAAGAGGCGATAGCGGCCGGCATAAACACCATGATATTCGTTACCGGGCGTAACAAGGATTCTATCCCGAATCATTTCGATAAATCCTACGAACTTGAAAAAGAGCTGGAAAAAAGCGGTAAAACCGAGTTGTTGAAAATGTTGCGCGAATTGCTGCCGCCGCATGTGTCCTGCGTATTCGTGCGTCAGGCCGAAGCCTTGGGCCTGGGGCATGCGGTGCATTGCGCCAAACCGATTGTCGGCAATGAGCCGTTTGCGGTGATTTTACCGGACGATTTGATTGAAGACGGCAGCCGCGGTTGCATGAAACAAATGGTGGAATTGTTCGAGCAGCAACAGAGCAGCATTTTGGGTGTCGAACGGGTCGATCCTAAGGAAACCCATAAATACGGTATCGTCGAACACGTCGAAACCGCGCCCGGCGTCGGACAGTTGAAATCGATCGTCGAAAAACCCAAACCGGAAGTGGCGCCGTCCAATATTGCCGTGGTCGGCCGTTATATTTTAACGCCGGCTATTTTCGAGAAAATCGAAACCACCGGTCGCGGCGCCGGCGGCGAAATTCAGTTGACCGACGCCATTGCGGCTTTGATGCAAGACGAACAGGTCTTGTCGTACGAATTTAAAGGCAACCGTTACGATTGCGGCTCCAAATTCGGGTTCCTGCTGGCCAATGTCGAATACGGTTTGTTGCATCCGGAAATCAAAGCCGAGTTTGCCGACTATTTGAAACAAAGGACAGCTAAAATCTGACCGTCATGCCTGGATACCGGCCGTTGCCGGTATCCACCCCAATTTTCCGCGCATAAAAAGAATTTTTCCTGTGGCCGTCAGGCCGATAGCTGACGATAATGCCGAGTTTATCTTCGGCCGGTTATTATGAGTCTGCGCTATCAGATTATCTTTCGTATCCTCTTATCGTCGCTGTGTATTTTACTGCTGGGCGGGGCGATCGCGATTTGGCAGGCCAGGCAGTCGGTCGAAAAAGAGGTCGAGGCCTCGATTCACTTGGCTTTACAGCTGGTTACCCTGGGTATGGCCGATGCCTCATCGTTGCAAAGCGCGGAGGATTTATCCCGGTTTCGGGCTCTGCGCCAAACCCGCCATCTGAGCATGCAATTGCAAAAACCGGACGGTCAGTTGGTGCATTTTGCCGGCGAACAACAACCCAGCCATCCGGAAGACATGCCGCCGGCCTGGTTCATCCGCGCGGTCACCGGCGACTATCCCAAAGTAGAACATCGCATCAATACGCAAGACGGCAAGGCTTTGACACTGATCATCGAAGCCCAGCCCTTGGATGAAATCACCGAAGTCTGGCAGGAGAGCGTGGGCTTTTTTAGCTCCCTGTCGCTGTTGACGCTGTTAAGTTTTTTAGTGGTCAATCTGGTGCTGAATAAGTCTTTGAAAGCCATCGGTGTGATTGTCGATGCGCTACGCATCATTGAAACGGGGCATTACAAACACCAGCTGCCGGCCTTTTCCACCGAGGAATTCGACAATATCGCCAAAGCGGTCAATCATATGACGGTAGAGTTGGAAAAAACCCGCCAGGAAAATAGCGACCTGACCCAGCACTCGTTGGCCATTCAGGAAGAAGAGCGCCAGCATTTGTCCCAGGAACTGCACGACGAATTCGGCCAATCCTTGACGGCCATCAAGGTCATGGCCGTCACGGCCTCCAGGCCTAACGCCGATGTCGGGAAAATCACCGCTACCGTCAGCGAAATTTGCGATCATTTGACCTTGGTTTTGCGCTCGATGATGCAGCAATTGCACCCGCTGGTTTTAACCGAATTGGGTTTAAAAGCGACATTGGAGGAAATGGTCAATCATTGGTCGGAACGCAATCCCGGTCTGAAATTAAGCATCGTCTGCAGCGATGCAGTGGACGGGCTGGACAAAAATATCGCCCGGCAAGTTTTTAGAGTGATACAGGAATGCCTGACCAATGTGGTCCGTCATGCCGATGCCCGGCAGGTTTCGATTGAGCTGCGCGTGCAGCCCGCCGAAAATAAATTATTGTTGCATGTGGCTGACGACGGCCGGGGTTGCGATCTGCAAAACCTGAGTCGCGGCTTTGGTTTGCGCGGCATAAAGGAGCGTATCAGATCCTTGGCCGGCGAAGTCTCGCTGGACTCGCAACCCGGGGCGGGCATGCGTATTTCGGCTTGGATACCCTTATGGTGACCCTGACGATGGAAGGGGCGTTAATCCGCGGCCGCGCAATCGGGTGGCGGAGGCGTCAATTTGTTGGGTTCCTGAAAAAATTTGAAGCAGCTCCGTCCGGCTTCCTTGGCTTGGTACATGGCGTTATCGGCCCTTTTTAGCAAAGTTTTGGCGTCGACCCCATGCGAGGGGTAAAGCGCGATACCTATGCTGGTCGAGATGCCGATGGTGTGCCGCTCGATTTCAAACGGCTGGTTGAGGGTCTGCACCACCTTTTCCGCTACCCATGCGGCTTCTTGCGCATGTTCGATATGGGAGAGCAAAATCACAAACTCGTCCCCGCCAAGCCGGGCCACGGTGTCGGTTTCGCGCTTGATGCAGGTTTGTAGGCGCTTGGCCACTTCGCGCAGCAACAGATCGCCAATACCGTGGCCCAAATTGTCGTTGACGGGTTTGAACTTATCCAGATCCAAAAACATGAGGGCCAATTTGGCCTTTTCCCGGCGGACCAAGGCCAGGGCCTGCTGTAGGCGGTCGGTGAGCAGGATACGATTGGGCAAATCCGTCAGGACGTCAAAATGAGCCAAGTGTTTGACCGCCTCTTCTTTTTCCTTGCGGGCCGTGATGTCGAGCATGGTACCGACATAATGCGTGACGGTGCCGGCCTGGTCCTTGACGGCGGTAATAGTGAGCCATTCCAGGTACAGGTCGCCGTTTTTGCGGCGGTTCCAAATTTCCCCCTGCCAGTATCCGGATTGCGCAACGATGGCCCACAGGTCATCGTAGAAGGCGATGTCGTGAATGCCGGATTTCAATACATTCATTTTGCGGCCGACCACGTCTTCCGGCGTGAATCCCGTTAATTCGGTAAATGAGCGATTGATGTTCAGGATAAGGGTCTCGGCATTGGTGATGACCATGCCTTCCTGCGCTTCGAAAGCCGTGGCGGCAATTCGTAATTGGGTTTCGATACGTTTACGGTCCGTGATGTCTCGGAAAAAGCCGACAGTACCCAAAAGTACCCCATTGTCGTCGATGACCGGCGCCTTGAACGTTTCCACCCATTTCTTATCGCCGGCATTCTCAACCTGTTCCTCGGTTATTTTTTGTTGCCGGGCCGTCATGACGGCCCTGTCATCGGCTCGATAGGCATTGGCCAGGGGCTTTTCTGCGATGTCGTAGTCCGACTTGCCGATCAATGCGTCCGGGTGCGGTGCGCCAAAGGTATTGGCAAACAGCCGGTTGACGGCCAGAAACCGGCTTTCCGGATCCTTTAGCCAAACTTCGAATGGGAAATTATCCAGCAACGCGCGTTGGTAACCTTCCTTTTGGTGTAAGGCTGTTTCAATACGCTTGCGTTCGGTAATGTCCTGGACAAAAGTAAAGCTGAACTCTTCGTCAAGGTAGGCAATGTAGTGGGCGGTTATATCCACGTCAAACAGACTGCCGTCTTTACGGCGGTGGCGGGCTTCCCGATGAAAGGTTTTGCTGTTCCGTAGCGTTTGCCAAACTTCGGGCCACATCGAAGCGGAGAAATCGGGATCGAAATCCCAAGGCCGCATGCCGATCAATTCGTCGGACGTATAGCCCAGCGAGCGGCAGGCATAATCGTTGACATAGCGGATTTTACCCGCTGCATCGATTCTGAAAAATGCCGTGTTGCTTTTATCCAGCATGGTTTTCGCCAGCCACAGTTCGTGTTCTATCCGTTTGCGTTCGGTAATGTCGGCGTAAACGCCCAACACGCCGATCACGTTGGCCTGATTGTCGCGCAACGGGGTTTTGGAAGTGCGTAACCAGATGGTTTGGCCGGCCGGCGTTGTCTGCGGTTCATCGTATGCGAGTTTGCTAACGCCGGTTCGTATGACGTTTTGGTCGTCAAGCCGGTACAGTTCCGCCTGGTCTTGCCAAGTGAGTTCCGAATCCAGTTTGCCGATGACCCCTGTCGGATCTTGCTCGCCGCCGTCGTTCGCGAAGGCGGTGTTACAGCCCAGATAACGCGAATTCAGGTCTTTCCAGAATATTCGCATCGGAATGGTTTCGATAATCGATTGTAAAATAGTGTGAGATTCCCGCAAGGCCTCCGATGCACGCGCTTTTTCGGTAATGTCGTACAGCACCACCAAATGAAAGTCTTGATAAGCAGGTTCCAGAGGCGTGGCGGTGGCAAGTATGGTTTTGACATCGCCATTTTTACAGCAGATTTTGACTTCGAGCGGCTCGAAAGCGCCGGCATTGGCGAGCATGGCGTCTAAATGCGATTGCCAGGTATCAGCCACCCATTGCCGATAATCGGCATCGGGATAAGCCTTTGGCCACCAAGCCTGCAAATTGGGTATGTCGTCTCGGCTATACCCGAATACTTTGGTGAATTCTGGGTTGATCAGCAGGATATTGTTTGCATCATCGTTCAGGGCGATCGGTATCGGGCAGGCACTGATAATATTGTTCAGATGCTGGTTGTCTAGCTGCATTTGTGCCAGCGTGGCCAAAAAATAAATAATCAAACCGCTGATGACCGACGCCACGGCAATGGAGGCGACTAGTCCGGTCAGCAGATAGTGGGCGGTTACCCTGCCTTCCAAAAGTAAATTCATGCCCGCTACAATGGATAATGTCATGAATACCGCCAAAACGACGGCAGCCAGCCAGAGATGGTACTTGTTTTGGTTTTGCAGTCGGGACAGGGGTGAATTATTCAATGCGTTTTACGACTTTTGGTTTTACTGCTTTAGGCGAGCTTGACGAAAAAACGGCTACTTAATTATAAATGCAGCGTTAGCCGCGGGGGTAAGTGTAAGTTTTTTTGCTTTGCGCTGTAAGTATTTTCTTACAGCGCAAGGTCACGGTAAAACGTACTAACGTCCAATATCAATGAATTTATGGCTCTGTTTTTTCAGAGCCATATCAAAAAAACGATTCCGCTGGAGCGTCTATACGGAAGCAAATTGTAGCGGGAAAGCAAATGCACGGGATGCCGGACATTCAGTCAATGGCTTTAAAACCAATATCGGTGCGGTAATACATATCCTGCCAGTTGATTTGTCGGCATAACCGATAAGCCTTGTGCTGGGCTTGCGCTATCGTATCGCCCAAGGCGCAGGCGCATAACACCCGGCCGCCGGCGGTGACGACTTCAGAGTCTTGTTGTTGGGTGCCGGCGTGAAACACTTTGTAATCCTCGTTTTCCTGGGCGGGCAAACCGCTGATGACACGGCCTTTGGCGTAGTCGTCCGGATAGCCGCCCGCCGCCAATACCACGCCCAGGGCCGGGCGTTCGTCCCATTCGGTGCCGGTTTGATCCAGGGTTTTGTCGAGGGCCGCCTGGCAGAGTTCAACCAAGTCGCTTTTCAAGCGCATCATGATGGGCTGAGTTTCCGGGTCGCCGAATCGGCAGTTGTATTCCAACACTTTGATGCTGCCGTTTTTGCCTATCATCAAGCCTGCATATAAAAAACCGGTGTATTCGTTGCCGTCATCGCGCATGCCTTTAAGCGTGGGGTTAATGACTTCGTCCATCACCCGTTGATGTATTTCCGGGGTGACGATGGGGGCAGGGGAGTAAGCGCCCATGCCGCCGGTGTTGGGGCCTTGGTCGCCGTTGTCGCGGGCTTTGTGGTCCTGCGAGGTGGCCATCGGCAGGGCGTGCAGGCCGTCGGCGATGACGATGAAGCTGGCTTCCTCGCCGGCCAAAAACTCTTCGATCACCACCCGGTGGCCGGCTTCGCCGAAACTGTTGCCGGACAACATGTCCAGCACGGCGTCTATGGCTTGTTGTTCGGTTTGGGCGACGATGACGCCCTTGCCGGCCGCCAAGCCGTCGGCTTTGACCACTATCGGGGCGCCTTTGCGCTGAATATAGGCGATCGCTTGCTCTGTATCGGTAAAGGTTTGATAGTCGGCAGTGGGGATGCCGTGGCGGGCCATGAAATCCTTGCAGAACGATTTGGAGCC
The DNA here is from genome assembly GCF_024505165.1 of Methylomonas rivi. Classification (GTDB taxonomy): domain Bacteria; phylum Pseudomonadota; class Gammaproteobacteria; order Methylococcales; family Methylomonadaceae; genus Methylomonas; species Methylomonas rivi. The sequence goes on along the minus strand of NZ_JANIBK010000093.1, from coordinate 2,536 downwards.
TTCCAGTTGCGCCGCTTGCGCGGTGGGGCCGAAGCAGGGCAGGCCAGCGGCATTGAAGGCGTCCACCACACCTTTGACCAAGGGTACTTCCGGGCCTATGATGGTCAAGCCGATGTCGCGGGCTTGGGCGAAATTTAACAAGCCGGCAATATCATCCGCCTGGATGGCGACGTTTTCCACGCCGGTTTCCAATGCGGTACCGGCATTTCCGGGGGCGACGAAAACCTGGCTGACGTGTGCGGATTGTTTGGCTTTCCAGGCCAGGGCGTGCTCACGGCCGCCGCTGCCGACGATCAAAATTCTCATGGGATATAAAACCTTGGGTTAATGGAGGGTTCAAAATTTTTCGGCGAATTTTAACGGGATTTGCCGGGGTGGGTTGGAATTTGTGCTGCGGCCGTGTTAGCGTGCTAGATGCGGCGTTTGATATCGAGTAATGCAATGTATAAATTTTAGGAGTTGCTATGACGGATTGTTTGTTTTGCAAAATGGTAAACGGCGAAATTAAACCGGATGTGGTGTTCGAGGATGAAAAAGTGTTGGCTTTCAAGGACATTAACCCGCAAGCCCCCATGCACGTGTTGGTGGTGCCCAAGCTGCACATTGCCAATTTGAATGCCCTACGGGAAGCCGCCCTGGGAGGGCATATGCTCAAAATCGCCGCCTGTATCGCGGAAGAGCACGGCGTTGCGGAATCGGGGTATCGGGCGGTGTTTAACTGTAACGACGACGGCGGGCAGACCGTGCATCACTTGCATTTACATGTCATGGGCGGCAGGCGCATGGCTTGGCCGCCGGGTTGATGCCTGTCAACGGTTGTGCAAACGGCCTTGGGCGGGCCAGGTGACGACGTGCGACAATCCCATATGGGTTTCCAGATGCCGCAAGATCGTCTCCACCCGCTCCGGGTCATCGTAAAACTCCACGATCAGAGGTAAATCCAGCGACAGGTCCAGTAACGAGGCCAGATGGATTTTGCCGTCGGGGCCGAAACCTTCGATGCCGCGCAACACGGTGACGCCGGAGACTTTTTCCTCGTCGTGCAGCAGTTTGATCAGGGTGGCTAGCTGGTGTTCGCCTTCCCGCAAGTAAATGCGGGCTACGGTGACGGTTTGAGTTGCCATATCCAATGTCCTATCCATGAGCCGGACCAGATTATCGCTACCCCGCATAGGGCGTTAAGGATAAACAGGCCAAGCAAGTGATGAAATTCCGCTTGAAGTGTCGGGTTGTGCAAGCCTGCCCATAACGTTGAACCTATGGTTAACGAGCCGAGCAAGCCCACGAAAAATATTGCCCGCGTCTCGCTGGGCAAATTGAAGCCATTGATCAGGATTTCCGCCAATATCGAGATCGTGAATAGCGCGAGAAAACTGCAAATCAAGCCGGCGGCGGGTAGATACTGAAGTAGGCCCGCTGCTTGGTTGTCCGAAAAAACCGTGCGGCCCCAGATGACGCCAATCCAGCAGGCGGTCAGGCACAGCACCACGCTGAGAAATATATTCAAAAAGGCTTTTAACAGGCTGCCTTGTTCGAATAGGGTTAAGGTTTCCATCGCGAAAGTGGAAAAAGTGGTAAATGCGCCCAGAAACCCAACCAAAACGGCGGCGCGGTATTCCACCGCCAAGGCGAAGCGGTGCACCAGCAATTCGGTCAGAAAGCCCATTAACAATGAACCGAACACGTTCACGAACAAGGTGCCGTGCGGAAAGCCGCGCCCCAGTAGGCCATAAATGCCGTTGGCGACTAAAAAACGCATGACGGCGCCCACGGAGCCGCCCAGGGCGATGGCTATCAGTTGATACATGAAAAATCCTGCAACATGGTCTTTCTCGCGTCCGGGGCATATTAACCGCGATTGGCCGGCGGCATTTTTTCTCTCAGTTTAAGGAAGCGCTGGTAGCGGCTGCGGGGAATCCGGCCGTTTTCGGCCGCCGCGCGCACCGCGCAGTCCTTGTCGTTAACGTGGCGGCAATCGTTAAACCGGCATTTGCCGACAAAGGGGTGAAATTCGCGGTAACCCCAGGCCAGTTGCGCTTCCGATAAGCCGGCCAAACCGAAAATCGCCACCCCCGGGCTGTCGATCAAGTCGCCGCCGCTGGGTAAATGATACAGCGTGGCGGCGGTAGTGGTGTGGCGGCCGTGGCGGGTGGTTTCCGAAACGCCGTTGATTTTAAGGGTTTTATCCGGCAGCAGGGTATTGGTCAGCGAAGATTTGCCGACACCGGATTGGCCGGCGAACATGCTGGTTTGCGTCGATAAAACCTGCCGCAAGATATCGACGCCAATCTGTTTGTTGGCGCTGACCCGGTATAAGGCATAGCCCAAGGCCAGGTAATTTTGCAGCTCCAGTTCGACCGACTCCGAACAGGGCAGGTCGATTTTGTTGAAGACCAGTGAGGCATCGATATTGCAGTTTTCGCAGACGGCCAGATATTGATCCAATAATAGAAAGTCGCAATCCGGTTCGGCGGCGAATACCACGAAAATCGTGTCGATATTGGCGGCGACCGGTCGGATCCGGTCGCCGCGGCTG
>NZ_JANIBK010000092.1 GCF_024505165.1 Methylomonas rivi | reverse complement strand
GATTACTACGCCGCCACGTTGGGCGCCAACTGGCGCCCCGTACCTTGGTTAACGGTACGCCCCAGCGTGCGTTACGACGCCAGCGACGGTTGGCAGGCATTCGATAACAATTCCAGCAAGCGTCAATTGCTGATTTCGAGCGATATCGTGCTGAATTTTTAACTACACATATTCCGTTTTGCCATGAAATCGATTAAGAAAAGTTTTTTTATAGGGGCGGCCATCCTCGTTTTAGCGGCTCCGGACTTGGCTTGGGAATATGCCAGCCATCTGCTGCATATGCTCTATGAAGCCTTGTCGTTTTTACTGGAAGAAGTGCTGATACACGGCTTGGGCTTTACCAAGCATCGCGCGCAGATGCTGGTGTTTTACACCCTGCTGTTTTTCCTGTGCGGATTGATAGGGTATTTGTGGCGACGCTGGCCTTTCCTGGTGGAAACCGCTAAAGCCCATCTGGTTTCGTTGCTGTTTCGCGCCCGCGACCATGCCATGGAAATTTGGCTGGCGATGAGCGCGGTACAAAAACTCAAATTATTAACGGCCAATGCAATCGGCTTATGGCTGGCAATCAGCTTGCTGCTTATGTAAAGCGGCAAAACCCATGCCGGACACGCCCGCCCGTCGGCTCTTTTTCGCCGGTCTTGCCGCTCCGGTTCGGCCCACCGGAAACGGCCGGCAATCTGGCAAGCCTAACCGCATCGATAGTATGATAAGCCCGTTTTTATTCTCAACTCGGCCGCCGGCAAACACCTATCATGAACGACAATACCTTTACCGCCCCAGCCAATGACATTTTTTCATCCGCTTTTTTGCTCGGCAATGTCGGAGCACCTTTCATTATCGGTTTGGCGGTGGGCTATTTCGCCAAGAAAATGCTTAAAACCGCGCTGTTCGTCGGCGGCGCCATGGTGACCTTGCTGTTCGTGGCGGAATCGTACGGCATCATCAGCATTAACGGCGCGGCATTGCAAGACGCCGCCAGCCTTTCCGCCCAGGCCGCCAGGGATTCGGGCAGCTTTTTACTCGACCATTTAGCGGTCATCACCAGCCGCGGCGCTAGCGGGGCGGGCGGATTTTATGTGGGTTTCAAGCTGGGCTAGCCTAGCGGCGGACTCCGGCCATGGCCGATTTTCCCGGTCCGCAACAGCCGCGCTTAACCCATCCGCCCGCTAGCGGCTAAATCCGGCCAAGCGTTTAAGGTATTTTCCGGACTTGGCGAATGTTACAATCCAGGCTTTCCAACCACGCCATTAGCTAGGATGACAGTGGATTACGCATTTTCTCCGTTGTTTACCGATACGGCGCCGGCCAGGCTCCGCGAAATTCCTTACAACTATACGTCTTTTTCCGACCGCGAAATCGTCATCCGCCTGTTGGGCGAACAGCATTGGCGGGTACTGGAATCGTTACGCGGCGAGCGTGTTACCGGACGTTCCGCCCGCATGCTGTTTGAAGTATTGGGCGATATTTGGGCCGTGCAGCGCAATCCGTATCTGGAAGACGATTTACTCGACAACGGCAAGCGCCGCCGCGCCTTGCTGGACGCCTTGCGCCATCGCTTGAAGCAGATGGAAAAACGTTATGCCGAACACGAAGCCGAAAATCCGGACCGCGCCCGCCGGGTAGCGTCGTTGATCGAAGCCGCGCACCACGCCGTGGACGCCTTCGCCGCCCATTTCGACCGCACCCGCGAGATGCGCCGCAAGGCCTTAGCCCTGCTCTGCAAACACACCCGCAAGGACAATATCCGCTTCGACGGCTTCGCCCGCGTCTCCCATGTCACCGACGCCACCGATTGGCGGGTGGAATATCCGTTCGTGGTGCTTTACCCGAACAGCGAGGATGAAGTCGGCCACATGGTGCGCGACTGCATCAAATTGGGCCTGACCATCATTCCGCGCGGCGGCGGCACCGGTTACACCGGCGGCGCGATACCGCTAACGCCTTACTCGGCGGTCATCAATACCGAAAAACTGGTGGACATCGGCAAAGTCGAAGCGGACACCCGCCTGCCCGGCGTAGCGCAACCTTATGCCACCATTCATACCGGCGCCGGCGTGGTGACCCGGCGGGTCATGGACGTGGCGGATAACGCCGGCTTGGTATTCGCCTGCGACCCTACTTCCGCAGACGCCTCCTGCGTGGGCGGCAATGTCGCCATGAATGCCGGCGGCAAGAAAGCGGTTTTATGGGGCACAGCCCTGGATAATTTACTGTCCTGGCGCATGGTCACCCCGGACGGCAACTGGCTGGAAGTCGAGCGTTTCAACCACAATCTGGGCAAAATCCACGATCAGGAACAGGTCGTTTTTAACCTGAAATATTACGACGCCAAGCGGCAAAATACGCTGGCGGAACAGCAGTTGACCATGTCCGGTTCGGATTTCCGCAAGGGCGAATTGGGCAAGGACGTTACCGACAAATTTTTGGGCGGCCTGCCGGGCATCCAAAAAGAAGGCTGCGACGGCATCATCACCTCGGCGCGCTGGATTCTACACAAAATGCCGCCGCACACCCGCACCTTTTGCCTGGAGTTTTACGGCCAAGTCCGCGAAGCCGTACCGTCCATCGTGGAGATACGCGACTACCTGGCCTCGCTGCCCAAAACCGGTCCGACCCGGGTAATGCTGGCCGGACTGGAGCACTTGGACGAACGCTATGTGAAAGCCGTCGGTTACGCCAGCAAGGCCAAGCAACAAGGCCGGCCCAAAATGGTACTGATCGGCGATATCGTCGGCGACGACGACAGCCAGGTGGCCTGGGCCGCGTCCGAAGTGGTCCGCATCTGCAATGCACGCGGCGCCGAAGGTTTTATCGCCGTCAGCGCCGAAACCCGCAAAAAGTTCTGGCTGGACCGGGCCCGCACCGCGGCCATCGCCAAACATACTAACGCCTTCAAGATCAACGAAGACGTGGTGATTCCGCTGCCGCGCATGGGCGACTATTGCGACGGCATAGAGCGCATCAATATCGAACTGTCCCTACGCAACAAACTGCGTTTATGCGACGCTCTCAGCCGCTTTTTGACGGGCGATTTGCCGGTGCGTTTCTACGAGGAGGGCGTCGACAAAGCCGCCTTGATCTACGACCGCCGCCAGCAAGCCCTGTCCGCTATCGAGCCGGTAAAAGCGCGCTGGCAATGGATCTACGACAACCTGGACCTGCCGCTGCCCGAGGCCGAGGCGCTATTTGCGGACTACGGCATCCAGGCCGGCGCCTTAAGCAATCGCGCCGCCCACCCTACTCTGTTCCATCGCCTGCAAGATTATTCGCTGCGGGTATCCTGGAAACAGGAACTGCTGCCGCGCTTGAAGGAAATTTTCGCCGGCGACAATTTCCGCCCCATCGTCGAGCGCATCGAAGCTCTACATAAAGAAACCTTACGCGGACGGGTATTTGTAGCCCTGCACATGCATGCCGGCGACGGCAATGTGCATACCAACCTGCCGGTCAACTCCGACCACTACGAAATGCTGCGGGAAGCCAATCAGGCCGTGGCGCGCATCATGACCCTGGCCCGCTCCCTGGGCGGCGTCATTTCCGGCGAGCACGGCATAGGCATCACCAAATACGAATTTTTAAACGCCGAAGAGCTATCCAGCTTTCATGCCTATAAACAGCAAGTCGATCCGGAAGGCCGTTTCAATCGCGGCAAACTGATGCCGGGCGCGGATTTGCGCGGCGCTTACACCACCTCGTTCAGCCTGATGGGTTTCGAATCGCTGATCATGCAGCAAAGCGACATCGGCGCCATTTCCGACTCGGTAAAAGACTGCCTGCGCTGCGGCAAATGCAAGCCGGTCTGCTCCACGCACGTGCCCAATGCCAATTTGCTGTACTCGCCGCGCAATAAAATTTTGGCTACCTCGTTGCTGATCGAAGCCTTTTTGTACGAGGAACAAACCCGGCGCGGCATTTCCATCACCCATTGGAAAGAGTTCGAAGACGTGGCCGACCACTGCACGGTCTGCCATAAATGCTATAACCCTTGCCCGGTGGACATCGACTTCGGCGATGTATCGATGAATATGCGCAATCTGCTGCGCAAAATGGGCAAACAAAGCTTCAACCCGGTTAAAACCGCGGCCATCGCCTTTTTAAGCACCAGCCGTCCCGGCAGCGTCAAACTGATGCGCAAACTGCTGATCGAGTGGTCGTACAAGGCCCAGCGCTTGGGCAATTTTTTTCTCAAGCCGTGGGGCCGCGCGCAGTTGGCTCACCCGCCGTCATCGACCGGCAAACCGGAGATGCGCGAGTATGTGATTCATTTCACCAACCGAAAAATGCCCGGCAAATTGCCGAGCAAAACCGCCCGCGCCTTGCTGGGCATAGAAAGCGACCAAATCGTGCCCATCATACGCGACCGGCATAAAACCCAGACCGATTCGGAGGCGGTGTTTTATTTCCCCGGCTGCGGCTCCGAGCGCCTGTTTTCCCAAGTCGGCCTGGCCACTCAGGCCATGCTGTACGAAATCGGTGTGCAAACGGTACTGCCGCCGGGCTATCTGTGCTGCGGCTACCCGCAACGCGCCGGCGGCCAGGACGACAAAGCCCGGGAAATCACCACCGATAACCGGGTACTGTTTCACCGGGTCGCCAACACCTTGAATTATCTGGATATCAAAACCGTGGTGGTCAGCTGCGGCACTTGTCTCGACCAACTGCTGGATTACGAATTCGACAAAATTTTCCCCGGCTGCCGTTTGATCGACATTCACGAGTATCTGTTGGAAAAAGGCGTCAAACTGGATGGCGTGGGCGGCGACCGTTATGTTTACCACGACCCCTGCCACAGCCCCATGAAGCTGCAGGACCCGCTAAAAACCGTCGCCGGCCTGGTCGGCGCAAAAGTTGCGAAATCGGACCGTTGCTGCGGAGAATCCGGCACCCTGGCGGTTGCCCGTCCGGACATTTCCACCCAAGTCCGCTACCGCAAGGCCGAGGAATTGCGGAACGACGCGGAAAAACTGCGCGGCGACGGCTACGCCGGCCCGATGAAAATGCTCACTTCCTGCCCTTCCTGCATGCAGGGTTTGCAACGTTACCAAGGCGAGGTCGAGCAGCTGGAAGTCGATTACGTCGTGGTGGAAATCGCCAAACACGTGCTGGGCAAGGACTGGATGAAAAACTATATCAAGCAGGCCTCGAACGGCGGTATCGAGCGGGTCCTGGTGTAATAAATCGGCTGCTCCGGCAGAAATAGCTTGCACAATGGAATAATGCCGATATAATGCGCGGCTCGAACGACAGACTTTAGGCGCGTAGCTCAGTTGGTTAGAGCACCACCTTGACATGGTGGGGGTCGGTGGTTCGAGTCCACTCGCGCCTACCATACATTTAAAGCACCGCTAGCCGGTGCTTTTTTTATTGCGGAATCGAACATGCCTGTAATTACTCTTCCCGACGGTTCACAGCGTCAATTTGACCACGCGGTAACAGTGATGGACGTTGCCAAATCAATCGGTTCCGGTTTGGCCAAAGCCACGCTGGCCGGCAAGCTTGACGACAAACTAGTCGACGCCAGCACCCTGATCGAAGCGGATGCCAGCCTGCAAATCATTACCAACAAGGACGAAGCCGGCCTGGAAGTCATCCGCCATTCCACCGCCCACCTGTTGGCACAGGCCGTCAAACAGCTATTCCCCAGCGCACAGATCACTATCGGCCCCGTGATCGAAAACGGCTTTTATTACGACATCGCTTTCGAGCGCTCGTTCACGCCGGACGATTTGGCCGACATCGAAAGGAAAATGCAGGAATTGGCCGCGCAGGATATTCCGGTCAGCCGCTCGCTGATGTCCCGAGACGAGGCGGTTAACTTTTTCCTCGGTCTGGGCGAAAAATACAAAGCGGAAATCATCGCCTCGATTCCCGCCAACGAAGACCTATCCCTGTACACCCAAGGCGAGTTCACCGATTTATGCCGCGGCCCGCACGTGCCTAGCACCGGCAAACTGAAAGCCTTTAAATTAATGAAAATCGCCGGCGCCTATTGGCGCGGCGATTCCAATAACGAAATGCTGCAACGCATTTACGGTACCGCCTGGACCGACGGCAAAGACTTGGCGGCTTACCTGCACCGGCTGGAAGAAGCGGAAAAACGCGACCACCGCAAAATCGGTAAAACCCTGGACCTGTTCCACACCCAGGAAGAAGCCCCCGGCATGGTGTTCTGGCACGACAAGGGTTGGACGATTTATCAGCAGGTCGAGCAATACGTGCGGGAAAAACTGCGGGTAAACGGTTACGGCGAAGTCAAGACCCCGCAAATCGTCGATCGCAGCCTGTGGGAAAAATCCGGCCACTGGGACAAGTTCAGCGCCATGATGTTTACCACCAGCTCGGAAAACCGCGATTATGCGGTCAAACCGATGAACTGCCCCTGCCATATCCAGATTTACAACCAGGGCATCAAAAGCTATCGCGACCTGCCGGTGCGGCTGGCCGAATTCGGCTCCTGCCACCGTAACGAACCTTCCGGTACCTTGCACGGTTTGATGCGGGTCAGAAACTTCGTGCAGGACGACGCGCATATATTCTGTACCGAAGACCAGATTCAATCCGAAGTCGCCACCTTCATCGACCTGCTGTTCGAAGTGTATAAAGACTTCGGTTTCGAGGAAGTCATCATCAAATTGTCCACCCGTCCGGAAAACCGGGTCGGCGACGATGCGGTCTGGGACAAAGCCGAAAGCGCCCTGGAACTGGCCTTGAACACCAAAGGCCTGGATTGGCAGCTACAACCCGGCGAAGGCGCTTTTTACGGCCCTAAAATCGAATTCTCCTTGAAAGACTGCATAGGCAGGGTCTGGCAGTGCGGCACCATCCAGGTCGACTTCTCCATGCCCGACCGGCTTGGCGCCTCTTATATCGGCGAAGACAGCGCAAGACATGTACCCGTGATGCTGCATCGTGCGATACTAGGCTCTCTGGAACGCTTTATCGGCATTTTGATCGAGCAACATGCCGGGAACTTCCCCTTATGGCTGGCACCGGTGCAATTAATGGTGATGAATATTACCGACCGGCATGCCGAATATGCAGGGAAAGTACGCCTAGAACTGGAAAAACAAGGCTTTAGAAGCAAAATTGACTTGAGAAATGAGAAGATAGGCTTTAAAATCCGCGAGCATTCCATGCAGCGTGTGCCATATCTTTTGATTATTGGTGACAAAGAACTGGATAATCAAACCGTATCCGTCCGCACCCAGAAGGGTGAAGACCTGGGAAGTCTGGCAGTCAGCGCGTTAATAGAACGCTTGAATGCCGAGATTGCGGACAGAAAATAATAACAACTTGGAGGATTAGGGTATCAGCTCTAAAAAAGATGCAACGCGTTTAAATACCGAAATCACCGCTAGACGGGTTAGGTTAATAGGCGCCGAAGGTGAACAAGTCGGGGTTGTTTCAATCAACGAAGCATTACAACTTGCCTATGATGCAAACATGGATCTGGTCGAAATATCGCCCAATGCCGATCCTCCGGTTTGCAAAGTCATGGATTACGGCAAATACCAGTTTGAGTTAAACAAAAAACTGCAAGCCGCCAAGAAAAAGCAGAAGCAAATCCAGATCAAGGAAATCAAATTCAGACCCGGCACCGAAGAAGGTGATTATCAGGTCAAACTGCGCAATTTGATCAAATTCCTCAACGAAGGCGACAAGACCAAAATTACCGTCCGTTTCAAAGGCCGGGAAATGTCGCATCGCGAATTGGGCATGGATTTATTAAAGCGGATCGAAACCGATTTGGAAGAATACGCCGCCGTCGAGCAATTTCCCAAGCTGGAAGGCCGGCAAATGGTCATGGTCATGGGGCCGAAAAAGAAAAAATAGTTTTAACTGTTTGTAAAACAGTTTGCCGAACCAGGAACGGTTCGGTTGAGGTGGATTTTGTCCGCCAAAAATTCAATGGGGCCAAGCATTTTGCCTCACTGGGTTTTATCTCAGGGACTTTATTTTTAATCATTGGAGAAAACAAATGCCAAAAATGAAAAGCCATAGCGGCGCGGGCAAGCGCTTCAAGAAAACCGGCTCCGGCGGTTTTAAGTGCAAACAATCGCACAAGCGTCATATTTTGACCAAAAAAACCACCAAGCGTAAAAGACAGTTGCGTAAAACAGCCATTCTTCACCCTTCGGATACGCCATTGGTAGCGCGTATGCTGCCTTACAGTTGATTTAACATCATCCTTTAAAGAGAGAAGAACATGGCAAGAGTAAAACGCGGCGTCACCGCTAGAGCAAGACACAAAAAGATTTTAAAACTGGCCAAAGGTTACTACGGCGCCCGCAGCCGGGTTTACCGCGTCGCCAAACAAGCGGTCATCAAGGCCGGCCAATACGCGTACCGCGACCGCAAACAGAAAAAACGCCAATTCCGCGCCTTGTGGATTGTGCGTATCAACGCGGCCGCCCGCATGTGCGGCATTTCCTACAGCCGTATGATCAATGGTTTGAACAAGGCCAATGTCGCCATCGACCGTAAAGTATTGGCCGACTTGGCCGTACGCGACATGGACGCTTTCGCGGAAATCGCAAAAGTGGCCATCGCAAACCAAAGCAAACCTTAAGCTTTAAGGTTGCCGCCGGCCACATCCGGCAAATGAAAAAAGATCGGCTCCCCGCTTTTGCGGGGAGTTTTTCGAGCGGCATAGGCCGGAAGCCTATCCGGGTATCATCCTTCCTAATTCAAAAAGTGAGCTGAGTCGTGTCGGCTAGTATCGAAGAAATTCTTACGCAGGCATTACAAGCGCTTGCACATGCAAAAGACCTTGCCGAGTTGGATTTGGTAAGGGTCAATTATCTCGGCAAAAAAGGCTTATTCACCCAGCACATGAAAGAGCTGGGCAATCTGGACCCCGAACAGCGTAAAAGCGTCGGCCAAGTCATCAATACCGCCAAAAACAGCTTTCAGGAGGCCCTGGACAGCCGAAAACTCAATCTTGAGTCCGAACAACTGCGGGCCCGTCTGGCCGGCGAATGCGTCGACGTGACCTTGCCGGGCCGCGGCCAAGCCATTGCCGGCCTGCATCCGGTGACGATTACGATGCGGCGGATTGCCAAGATTTTTGCCGACGCCGGCTTCAATATCGCCGAAGGCCCTGAAATCGAAGACGATTACCACAACTTCGGCGCCCTGAACATCCCCGAGCACCACCCTGCCCGCGCGATGCACGATACCTTTTATTTCGACGCTCACACGGTGTTGCGCACTCACACCTCGCCGGTGCAGATACGGGTCATGGAAGCCTCCGAGCCGCCGTTGAAAGTCATCGCCCCCGGCCGGGTTTACCGTTGCGATTCCGATATGACCCATTCGCCGATGTTCCATCAGGTGGAAGGCTTTTTGGTGGATACCGACGTCAGCTTCGGCGACTTGAAAGGCGTTATTTTCGAATTTCTGCGCGCCTTCTTCGAAAAAGAAGTACAGGTGCGTTTCCGCCCGTCCTATTTTCCGTTCACCGAACCCTCCGCCGAATTCGACGTATCCTGCGTGATGTGCGACGGCCGGGGCTGCCGGGTCTGCAAGCACACCGGCTGGCTGGAAGTCGGCGGTTGCGGCATGATCCATCCGGAAGTTTTCAATTCGGTCGGCATAGACCCGGAACGCTACTCAGGCTTCGCCTTCGGCACCGGCGTCGAACGTCTGGCCATGATGAAATACGGCATTAACGATTTAAGAATGTTTTTCGAAAACGATCTTAAATTTTTACAACAGTTTAATTAAGGGTAGTTTGAGTCATGCAAGTAAGTGAAGCGTGGTTGAGGGAACTGATCGATCCACCCATCGGCACGGAACAACTGGTCGCGCAATTGACCATGGCCGGCCTGGAAGTCGACGCCGTACAGCCGGTTGCAGCCCAATTCAGCGGCGTGGTGGTGGGCGAAGTCGTCAGTACCGAACAACACCCCAACGCCGATAAACTCAAAGTCTGCCGGGTCAATGTCGGCCAAACCGAACCGCTGCAAATCGTCTGCGGTGCCGGCAATGTACGCCCCGGCCTGAAAATTCCGGCCGCCCTGATCGGCGCGGTTTTGCCCGGCGACTTTAAAATCAAGGAATCTAAACTGCGCGGCGAACTATCCTTCGGCATGCTGTGCTCCGAAAAAGAGCTGGGCCTGGCGGCCAGCTCCGACGGCCTGATGGAATTGCCGGACGATGCGCCGGTCGGCGAAGACATACGCGACTATCTGGCGTTGAACGACAATGTTATCGAGCTGGGCCTGACACCGAACCGCGCCGACTGCCTCGGCATCGAAGGCGTGGCCCGCGAAGTGGCGGTACTGAATAAAATGGCGTTTCAACCACGGGCCGGCGCATCCATTGCGGTAACGCACCAGGAGACTCTGGACATACAAGTCGAAGCGCCGGACGCCTGCCCGGTTTACTTGGGACGTCTGATCAAAAACATCAACCAAGCTGCCGTTACCCCCCTGTGGATGCAAGAGCGCTTGCGGCGTTGCGGCGTCCGCAGTCTGAGCCCGGTGGTGGATGTCACCAACTATATCCTGCTCGAACTGGGTCAACCTTTGCATGCTTTCGACGCCGACAAATTGTCAGCCCCCATCGTGGTCAGATACAGCCGCGCCGGCGAAAACCTGAGCCTGTTGAACGATCAAACCATAGAACTGGACGGCGAAGCCTTGGTGATTGCCGATCAACAGCAGGCTTTAGCGCTTGCCGGGGTCATGGGCGGCAGCAGCAGCGCGGTTTCCGAAGCAACACAGGACATTTTCCTGGAATGCGCTTTCTTCAGCCCGCTCGGCATCGCCGGCAAAGCGCGCAAATTCGGCCTGCATACCGACTCCTCGCACCGCTTCGAGCGCGGCGTGGACTTTACCTTGCAGCAGCGGGCCATGGAACGCGCCACACAGTTGATCGTTGACATTGCCGGCGGCAGCGCCGGCCCTATCAACGCCGTAATCAGCCCTGCCCACTACCCTGCCCGCCTGCCGGTCAAATTGCGTAGCCAACGCATCCAAAAGGTATTGGGCATAACCCTATCTAATGACGAAATCGGTAACCTGTTCCAAGGCCTGGGCATGCAAGTGGCCGAACACACCGAAGGTTGGGAGATTACCCCGCCGGGTTGCCGTTTCGATATCGCTATCGAAGCCGATTTGCTGGAAGAGATCGGCCGCATCGTCGGTTATGACAACCTGCCCGGCAGCAGCTTGCTGATGCGCACCGAACTGGGCAAAGCCCCGGAAGCCCGCTTAACTCTGGACCGGCTGCAAGATTGCCTGGTCGACCGGGGTTATCAGGAAGCGATTACCTACAGTTTCGTCGATGAAGCCATGCAAACCGCCGTGGCGCCCGGCGACGAATTTATCCGCATCCGGAATCCGATTTCATCGGAGTTGGCGGTAATGCGCACTACCTTATGGTGCGGCCTGCTCACCGCGGCGCAATACAACATCAACCGCCAGCAAACCCGGGTACGCCTGTTCGAATCCGGCTTGCGTTTCGCCCGCCTAAACGGCGAGACCCAGCAGCAAAAAATGCTGGCCGGCTTGGCGCTGGGCAGCGTATGCGCCGAACAGTGGGGCGAAAAAACCAGAAACGTCGATTTTTTCGACGTAAAAGCCGATGTCGAAGCCTTGCTAGGCTTGACCGCAGGCGGCTTAAGCTTTAAACCGGGCCAACATCCTGCGTTACACCCCGGCCAAACCGCCGAAATTATCGATGCCGACGCCAACGCGGTAGGCTTGTTGGGCATGCTGCACCCCAATCTGGAAAAACAATTGGGTTTCGACTGCCCGGTGTTCCTGTTCGAAATAGCCCAGGACGCCGTCTTGCAACGCAAGGTACCGAAATTCGCGGCATTGTCCAAATTTCCAAGCGTCCGCCGCGATATGGCGCTGCTGGTCAAGCAAAGCATTACCGCCGCCGACATCGTCGACTGCATTAACGGCAGCCGGGAGCCGGCGGTACGCGACGTATCGATTTTCGATATTTACCAGGGCAAAGGCATTGAAGAAGGCTTTAAGAGCGTTGCGGTAAGTCTGATCCTACAAGATTTCACGCAAACCCTTACCGACTCTGAAATTGATGCTATATTTCGCAGGTTGCTGGAAAAAATGACAGCAAAATTAAATGCAAGATTGAGGGATTAAGGGTGGGATTGTGGCATTAACCAAAGCAGATATTGCGGAAAAACTTTTCGAGGATTTAGGCCTGAATAAACGCGAGGCCAAGGAAATCGTCGAACTTTTTTTCGAGGAAATCAAACGCTCACTGGAAAGCGGCGAACAGGTCAAAATTTCCGGCTTCGGAAAATTCGAACTGCGCGACAAAAGCGGCCGACCCGGCAGAAACCCGAAAACCGGCGAAGAAATCCCTATTACCCCGCGCCGGGTGGTAACCTTCCGTACCGGCCAAAAATTAAAAGCCCGAGTAGAAGCCTATGCTGGAACCCAGTAATAACAACGAACTGCCGGTCATACCGGCCAAACGCTATTTCACCATCGGTGAAGTCAGTGAACTGTGCGGCGTAAAACCGCACGTACTGCGTTATTGGGAACAGGAGTTCAGCGAACTCAGCCCGGTCAAACGCCGCGGCAACCGCCGTTATTACCAACGCCACGATGTGCTGCTGATCCGCCAAATCCGGGCTCTGCTCTACGAACAAGGCTATACCATAGGCGGCGCCAGAGCCCACCTATCCAGCGACAACGCCAAGGAAGACTCGTTACGCACCAAGCAACTGATCCACCAAATGATCGGCGAATTGGAAGACATTTTGGAATTGTTGAAGTAACGTTCGGCAAAAAATGTGCTAAAATGCCGCTTCTTTGTTGCAGGCAACAAAAACAATTTCAAAGATACATCGGGGCGTAGCGCAGCCTGGTAGCGCACTTGTCTGGGGGACAAGGGGTCGTGGGTTCGAATCCCGCCGTCCCGACCAATTAATCGAATCAATAGGTTAACAAACCGGCTTTTTGGTCAAGCAACAAAAAGCCGCTTCAGGGATAACAATTTACGAGGCTTACACAGTTCAATTTTTATCCGAGAATGCAAATGCGCTGGTGTAGCTCAGTTGGTAGAGCAGCTGATTTGTAATCAGCCGGTCGCGGGTTCGAGTCCCATCACCAGCTCCATATAAATCAAAGGCTTAGGTAGAAATACCTAAGCCTTTTTTTATTGCCTTGTCCACAAAGTGTCCATTTTATATTTGTAATTAATCTAATGGCACCCAAATACCCATGCCTTGACTGCTTCTGCAGAAAATATTGCTATTGCTAACCACAATAAGCTGATCCAGAAACAAGCATGCTCAATGCTTACCCAGGTTTTTCCGTAGAACACCTTAAATCCGTAAGCTCCTTGCTTTGATTCCATAAAAGATTGAAATGTAGAACTTTCAATAGTTGACGTTGCTACAATCGCGCCTGCTGTAGCCGCCAGCACCATGAAAACAAACGATAATACTAATGCTTGAGGCATACCGATTAGGGATTTGATGAATTCTGCCTTGTTACCCTCTGCTGCAGTTGAAATTAGGGCCGCTAACCCGCCACCTGCTGACAGATATATTCCAATATGGAATTTAGTGTAGTCATAAAGGCGTTCTAATTGTTTATCTTCTTCCATTGTTTGTCTCCGAACATGTTAAATGAATAGTTAGCCGTCTCGGAATAGTCGGCCCTTGCCTTGGGTAAGCTCTCGTATAGAGCGGCATCTATCGGCACTGCTCGGCCCTTGCTGTTCTTGGTATGCCCGAACCGAATCAAACCCGGCTTGATCTGTTCCCCGGTAATTCGTTCCGCCTCGCCCCAGCGTGCGCCGGTGGCCAGACAAATTCGGGCGATATGGTATGCATGGCTCTTCGAACCCTGCAAAATGCCTAACAGCTCCGTAATTTCATCCAGCTTTAGCTTTTAACCTTGGCAACCGGATTCGCCTCGCTCCAATCCCCGATCCGGATCAACTCGTTAAAAATTGCATTCAAATACGTGTGTTCATGATTGACCGTATTCGCCGAAATACCGCTATTCAACCGCTCGTTTCGATAAGCCAAAAACAAATCCGCATCGATCTCCGCAGCCCTCGGGTTCTTCAACCGGCTGCACATATTCCGCACCATCAGCAAACGGTTCTCCCCGTCCTTCAAGTGCCGTCCGTGCGAATCGTGCCACTTCTCGATTAACTCCGAAAGCTTCCTGGAATCCTTCGGCGTAGGCTCCCAATCGGGCCTTTGTGTCTTCTTAGCCTTAACCCAAGCCTCCCAACGCAACGCCTCCGCCTTAGTCGCAAAGCCCTTTCGATACCGCTTACCGCCCGCACCATTAGGCCGAATATCGGCAAACCATTCGCCGGATTCTAGTGTTTAATTGCGTAAATTAGCTATCGTATTTTTAATCTGA
>NZ_JANIBK010000091.1 GCF_024505165.1 Methylomonas rivi | reverse complement strand
CTACCTCGGACATCTCTTCGGCGCCATTTAAAAGGTTGGGCATTTTGATTATGTCTTATGATAAATGCCTCAATCGCACGTTTTAGTTCCTCAGCGCTTGCAAAGCTGGCTCCCTTGAGTGTTTTGCGGGCCAAAATGCCAAACCAAATTTCAATTTGATTTAACCAACTGGCCGAAGTCGGCGTAAAGTAAAATGTCACTCGACCCCGGTATTTTTCTAGCCAGGTGTCGTTTTTCTTGTGTGTGCAATAGTTGTCCAATATGACATGCACTTCTTTCTCTTCGGGCACATCCGCCATGACCAAGTCCATAAAATCCTGAAAGTCCTCGCGTGTTTTAGTCGAAGTAGTTTGAGCCTTGACGTGCCCGGTGGCCACATTCAAAGCGGCAAATAAATTCAAGGTTCCATGTCTTTTATAGGTGCTTTTACAGGCGGCAACAATCGTTTTATCTCGCGTTTCAACAAATCCCGTGGCCCGCTCTATTATTTGAATGCTGGGTTTTTCATCCACACTGATCACCAAAGCATTCAAAGGCGGGTTCAAGTAAAGCCCTATGATATTGGCCGACTTTTCGGTAAATTCAGGATCGGTACTGACACACCAACTCCGTGAGCGATGCAAATAAATGCCTTCTTTTTTCAACGCCCGCCAAACGGCATGCTGACTGGCATTCAATGCTTCTGCCAACGTTGGACAATCCCATCGAGCCAAGCCCTCCGGCGGTTTTTCTTCTAATTTCGTAAGTAATCGATCCCTAAAGGCTTTTCCATACGTTTCAGGCTTGCCGGATCGCGACTCATCTTCGAGCCCAGCCAGTCCTTTTTCAGCAAACCGCCTTCGCCATTTGCCAATTCGCAGGACGGAGGTGTCCAATTTTTCCGCAATCTCTTGGTTTTGTTTTCCGGTCGAGCATTCTAAAATGATCTGTGCGCGCTCAACCTGTCGACGCTCGGCGCTATGGCTGCGGACTATTTTTTCGAGCTGCTGTGTTTGCTCGGTCGTCAGTATTATTTCTATCGCTTTTCTAGGCATGGTGCCCAGTATAGCTAATACTAAATATTATTTGCGCAATTAAACACTAG
>NZ_JANIBK010000090.1 GCF_024505165.1 Methylomonas rivi | reverse complement strand
GAATTCGGATTAGCCGTTACGACTGGTCAGAACCTTATCGATCAAACCGTAATCAACCGCTTGCTGCGAACTCAGAAAATTATCCCTGTCCGTATCCTGCTGGATTTTTTCCAGTGGCTGGCCGGTATGATGCGCCAGGATTTTATTCAAGCGTTCGCGAATGGCTAGAATTTCCCGGGCATGAATATCGAAATCCGACGCTTGGCCCTGAAAACCGCCCAAAGGCTGATGAATCATGACCCGCGAGTGCGGCAAACAATAGCGTTTGCCCGCCGCGCCGCCCGCCAGCAACAAAGCCCCCATGCTGGCGGCCTGACCGATACACATGGTGCTGACATCGGGTTTGATAAATTGCATGGTGTCGTAAATCGACATACCCGCCGTTACGGACCCGCCGGGAGAATTGATATACAAATGAATATCCTTATCCGGATTTTCCGACTCCAGAAACAGCAATTGAGCCACCACCAGATTGGCCGAGTAATCTTCCACCTGGCCTACCAGAAAAATTACCCGCTCTTTCAACAAACGGGAATAAATGTCAAACGAACGCTCACCGCGCGCGGTTTGCTCTACTACAATGGGCACCAAACCGCCCGCGGCTTGGGGAGCCATACTACTCATGCCATTTAGATCGATCATTAAGGTTCCTATGCTTGTTGTCTATCCATGACGTCTTCGAAAGCGACACTTTGGTCGACGACTCTAGCACGCTCAATAACCCAGGCCACGGCTTGGTCTTCCAACACCATCTGCTGGACGTCATTTAAGCGGCTATTGTCCGCATAATACCAGTTAATTACGTCTTCCGGCTTCTCATAACTCTTCGCCATATCCTCGATCGTGGCGCGTACTTTATCGGCGTCGACCTTGATATCGTTCTTTTGAATGATTTCGCCCAAAATCAAGCCCAAAGCCACCCGGCGTTTGGCCTGATTTTCAAACATATCCCGCGGCAAGTTCAGATCCTCCAACTTCAATCGCGCTCTGTTCGCGCGCTCCGCGTAAGGCTTCATCAGGGCTTGAATTTCCTGGTCGACCAAGGCGTTAGGCAGGGTAATTTGCACATGCTCGAACAAGGCATCCATAACGGCTGTTTTCAGCTTGTTTTTCAAGCCTTGCGCCAGCTCTCTTTCCATGTTGTCTTTAACGTCGGTACGGAAGCTCTCGACATCGCCGTCTTCCACGCCGTAGGCCTTGATGAACTCGGCATCGAGTTCCGGCAGCACGGGCGCTTCGACTTTGACCATCTCGGTTTCGAACTCGGCAACTTTTCCGGCCAGTTTTTCGCTGTTGTATTTTTCCGGGAAGGTAATGCTGAACGTTTTGCTGTCGCCAGCCGCCAAGCCTTTCAACTCATCCTCAAAACCGGGAATCATTTGCTTACCGCCAATCTCGACCGCGTAATTTTCAACCTTGCCGTCGGTAAAATTCTCGCCTTCCGAGACGCCCGAAAAATGGATCGTGACCTTATCCCCTTCCTCGGAAGCCCGCTCGGCCACGGCCCAGGTTTTCTTTTGCTGTTTCAGCTTATCGATCATGTTCTCGACATCGGCATCCGTTACACTGGCGGTCGGGCGGTTGATTTCCAGGCCATTAACCGCTTCCAACGACACTTCCGGATAGACTTCGAACTCCGCGACATACTCGAAACCTTCGCTTTTATCGGCTGGCGTGATGCTGGGATGGCCGGCCGGAACCAACTCCTGTTGCTGCAGGGCTTCAAAATAAGTCGATTGAATCAAATCGCCGGCCACTTCTTGCTTGACGCGTTCGCCGTACAGTTTTTTAACCATACTGGCCGGTACTTTGCCGGGACGGAAGCCGTCGACCTTAACTTCCCGGGCCAGTTTTTTAAAGCGAGTTTCCATTTTTTCCTGAAGTACCGCATCAGGCACGCTAACAATCATTTTTCGGCTTAATTCTGATGTCTTCTCGACAGAAACTTGCATTGCATTACCTCAAAAAAGTTAAAAAAGAAGGAATTGAATAGGGGAATCGATCAGCGGAACTCATGAATATATCGAAATAAGGCGCTGTATCGCTGTGAATAACAGAAAGAAATGGTGCGAGCGGAGAGACTCGAACTCTCACGGGGTTACCACTGGAACCTAAATCCAGCGCGTCTACCAATTTCGCCACGCTCGCAAACAAAAGAACGCAGCATTATAATCAGCCGATTATGCAAAAACAACTCCATTTCACTAACCCGGCTATGACTATAAGACAAATACGGCTTATCAGCGGTTTTCTCCTCCTTCTAGCCGCACTACCCGGGCGCTCGGAGCAAATGGCGCAGGGTGCCGTGAGCCTTGCCAAAGACTATCGGCTTGATGTCGAAATCGCCGACACCGCGCCATTAAGGGAATACGGCCTGATGCATAGAGAGCATTTGCAAGAAAACCAAGGCATGCTGTTTGTGTACCCCGACCAAGCATTGCGCGGAGTGTGGATGAAAAACACCTTGCTCGCCCTGGACATACTGTTTCTCTCGGCGGACGGCACGATCCTTTCCATGCTGCGCAATTTATTACCCTGCCGACAAGACCCTTGCCCCATCTATACGTCCGGGGTTCCCGCGCAATATATGCTGGAAGTCAACTCGGGCTTTATCGACAAGCACGGACTCGCAATCGGCCAGACGCTTATGCTGGATTACCGCCGCAACGCTCCCGCGGATACCGGGACATTATTTTAGAGGGGCCCGTTGGCATCCTCGGGATCGCCCTCATAGGGCGTGGCATACTTACACTCTTTTTGCGGGCAGACTTTTTCGGTTCCGCGCCGCTTGGTGGTTTTCAAGGTTAAAATCGGCCACTGGCAATCGGGGCAACTCTCCTTGATGGGCGCATCCCACAAGGCGTAATCGCATTTGGGATATTCGGAGCACGAATAAAAGATCTTGCCGCTACGCGCCTTACGTTTGAGTATCGAACCTTTCTTGCATTGCGGGCACTCAACGCCGGTATCCTGCGGTTTTTCCAAAGGTTCGATATGCTTACAGGTCGGATATGCGCTGCAGCCAACAAACTTGCCGTAACGCCCGGTTTTAATCACCAGGGGCGAGGCACATTTCGGACAAACCCGGCCTTCAACCACTTCCGGCTCGGCCGCTGCCGCGGCATTATCCTCGCCCAAGTTACGGGTATAGGAACACGTCGGATAATTGGTACAGCCGACAAAGCGGCCGTTACGCCCGAGTCTTATCGACAAGGGACTACCGCACTCCGGGCATTTCTCATCAATACTTTCCTGCGTCACATCCTTGCGCTGCACGGATTCTTCTTTTTCGCTGATCAGCCGGGAGAAGGGCCGCCAAAAATCGTTCATCAGCGGAATCCAGTCCTTTTCGCCCCGCGCCACCGCATCCAGATCGTCTTCTAAGTTGGCGGTAAAATCGTAATCGACATATTTAGTGAAATGTTCGGTCAGAAATTTATTGACGATACGCCCCACGTCGGTCGGATAAAAGCGCTTGCTGTCGATGGTGACATATTCCCGGTTCTGCAAAGTCGAGATAATGGTGGCGTAGGTCGACGGCCGGCCGATGCCGTGCTCTTCCAAGGCCTTAACCAGACTCGCCTCGCTGTAGCGCGGCGGCGGCTCGGTAAAATGCTGATTCGCGGTCACGTCATTCAGAACCACCGGACGGCCTTCTTCCATCGGCGGCAACAACCGGTCTTGGTCGTCCGCGGCTTCCTTGCTGTCGTCCACCCCCTCCAGATACACCATCATAAACCCCGGATTGGTGACAGTGGAACCGGTGGCGCGGAACACATTTTTATCGCTGCCGCAATGAAGGTCCACGGCAACCAGATTTAACGTCGCATGTATCATCTGGCAGGCTACGGTACGCTTCCAAATCAAGTCGTACAATTTGAATTGCTCGACGGTCAAGCGGTCTTTAACCTGCTCCGGCAATCGTTGCACCGAAGTCGGACGAATCGCCTCGTGGGCTTCCTGGGCATTTTTGGATTTGGTTTTAAATTGGCGCGGCTCTTTCGGGACATTGTCGGCGCCGTATTTCTCGGCAATCAAAGCCCGTATATCGGCCAAGGCCTCGTCCGCCAGATTCACCGAATCGGTACGCATATAGGAAATCAAACCGACGGTCTCGCCGCCCAAATCGATACCTTCATACAGCTGCTGCGCCACCATCATGGTGCGCTTGGTGGTGAAGCCCAGCTTGCGCGCGGCTTCTTGTTGTAAAGTGGATGTAATAAAAGGCGGCGCCGGATTTTTGCTGCGCTGTTTTTTCTCCAGCTTGGCGACAATCAGTTGGCCGTCGCCCGCGTCCAACAAGGCTTGTTTGACTTGATTGGCCCGCGTTTCATCGGTGATGCTGAATTGCGTCAGTTTTTCGCCGTCAAAATGGGTCAGCTTGGCTTTAAACGGCTGACCTTGCGCGCTGGCTTCGGCCGTATGCGACCAGTATTCGCGGGTTTTGAAGGCCTCGATTTCCAGTTCCCGTTCGACGATCATGCGCAAAGCAGGGCTTTGCACGCGGCCGGCCGACAAACCGCGGCGGATTTTTTTCCACAACAACGGCGACAAATTAAAACCCACCAAATAATCCAAGGCCCGCCGTGCTTGCTGGGCATTTACCATGGTGGTAGACAATTCGGTCGGATGCGCAATGGCCTCGGTAACGGCTTTTTTGGTGATTTCGTGAAACACCACCCGCCGCACCTGCTTATCTTTTAACAGCTTTTTTTCTTTCAGATGTTCGAATACATGCCAGGAAATCGCCTCGCCTTCCCTATCCGGGTCGGTGGCCAGATATAAGGTGTCGGCATTTTTCAGGGCTTTACCGATTTCCTGCAAATGGCGCTGATTGCGGTCGATGACCTGATATTTCATGGCAAAGCCGTTTTCCGGGTCGACCGCGCCCTCCTTGGGAATCAGATCGCGCACATGCCCGTAAGAGGCCAGTACCTGAAAATCCTTGCCCAAATATTTTTCTATGGTTTTGCATTTGGCGGGAGACTCTACAATGACTAAACTTTTGCTCATGCTGTCCGTAACAAATCAATGTAAAGAAGTGGGAATCAAATCGTAAACGATATCTTCCATGCGGGAAAAAGCCGCACTATCCCCGGGTTGGCTCAGCAACACCATCAATACGATCCACTTCAGCTTGTCCAATGTAATATCTTCGTCTTTCAAAGCCATGGCCCGGTCTATGGCGATTTCCCGGTTGGCGGCGGTCAAAATGCCTGCATGCTCGAGAAACATCAGGAAATCGCGGCACTCCAGATCGAATACCGCCTCTTCCTGACTGCTAAAGATCCGGAACGAAGGGGTCACGGCCGGCGTAATACTTTCGATTTCCGCCAAGGATTCCAGCCAATCGAAGGCTTTGCTCACATCAGGCTGTTGAAAACCGGCATCCAGTAACTCGCTGGCGATCACATCGGTGTCGGGATAATTGTCGCTGTCACCATCCAGATAGTTTTCAAACAGATAGATCAGCACATCAAAAATATCTTCTTTCATTAGAGCCTTTATTGGATTCGGTAATAGCTACCGCCGGCGGCCGCGGCAATGTAGCCTTGCAGTTCCAGAACCAGCAGCATTGATGAAACCGTTTCCACCGAATAACCGCTGTCCTGGACCAGATTGTCAACCGTTATTGGGCTGTACGGAATCAATTTCAATAGATTTTGTTGCTCCAGGTCAAGCGCCGTCTGATGCATTTGTGCGCCAATCGACTTATATCCTTGATTGTATTGGCCTAATTCTTCAAAAATATCCTCTGCCGTTTCGACTAATTTGGCCCCCTGCCTGATTAAAGCGTTACAACCCCGCGCCAACGGATTATGAATCGAACCGGGAATGGCAAACACTTCCCGGTTTTGCTCCAAAGCCATCCGAGCGGTAATTAATGACCCGCTTTGTTGGGCGGCCTCCACGACCAGCAAGCCCTGGCATAAACCGCTGATGATTCTATTGCGCCTGGGGAAGTGGCCGGTTTTGGCCTTGGTACCCGGCGGAAACTCGGAGACCAATGCGCCATTAGCCACAATGTCCGTGGCCAATGACTTATGGCAAGCCGGATACACTCTGTCCAAACCGGTACCGGCCACCGCGATAGTAAGCCCCCCCACATTCAATGCCCCCTGGTGGCTGGCGGCGTCGATACCCAACGCCATGCCGCTGGTAACCACAAAACCCGCCTCGGCCAGCGCCTGGGCAAACTCGACGGCAATTTTTACGCCTATATTGGATGGATTGCGGCTACCGACCATGGCAATTTGCGGCCCATGCAGGATTTCCGGCCGCCCCTTTACAAACAACACCGGCGGCGGATCGGCAATTTCCTTTAATTGCTCCGGATATTCGGGATCTTGAATCGTTATGGCCGTATTCTCCGGCTGTTCGAGCCAGCGTAAATCTTGCCCGACCAACTCCCAGGGCGGCGTTTGCAATGCCGCGACGAGCTTTTCGCTAATACCTGCCCCCTGTAAAGCTGCTCGGGAAGCATTAAAGACATGCTCAATGGGCAAGAGCGCCAGCAGGCGCCGAACGGCAACAGGCCCGACACCGGGGACACGGGCCAGGGCCAGCCAAAACTTGATATGAGGATTCAGTTTTTTTGACAATAAAGGTTACGGCCAAGATTAAACGCCCGCCGATTCTTGGCGGGCGTTTTTATGTTAAGGCGTTTGCACCCTGTCCAAAGTATGTATGGCCGAAGTGGCATTCATCACCAAGGCATAACTCACCCGTTCAAAGGGACGAAATATCATCAAAACCCCGGCCAATTCATCCGGCAATTTAACCGGTACCGCTTCATC
Organism: Methylomonas rivi; assembly: GCF_024505165.1. Lineage (GTDB taxonomy): Bacteria > Pseudomonadota > Gammaproteobacteria > Methylococcales > Methylomonadaceae > Methylomonas > Methylomonas rivi. The sequence continues at coordinate 8,988 of NZ_JANIBK010000090.1, read as the reverse complement.
GGATTGCATTCTGTCGATGACGATGCGGCCTTTTTTGTAAATATCCAAGGTGTGGCCGACTTCCAAACCATCCGCCGTACCCTTGTCGAGCACCACAATATCGCGCTGGCCGATCTGGGTAACGCCGCCCATGACCCGGATAATACTGCCGGAAACGCGTTGCTCGGGCGGCCTGGGGAAATAATTGAGGGCCATTGCTCCGGCGGTGCTTAGCATCAAGCGGTCGCCGCGGCGTACTTCGCTATCGGATTTAGTAATGCGCAAGGTTGCCGGATCGCCGGGGGTTTCCACTAACGTGTCGGCGATATATTCCGCTTCGTAGCCGAGGATCTCCTGAGTATCCGGACTGATATACGGCTTGCCCTGGCGATAAATCGTGTATTCCAGCCCTTCCGGATTTTCAATCGCCCGCACGTAAACCCGGTCGCCGCTGCCGGCCACCAAATGTTCATCGGCAATTTCAAGCACGTAAGGCGCCTGGGCCAGTTCATCGGCGGAAACCACTTTCGGCGTGCTCAAAAACTGGGCAATCGCATCGCTGGGTATCATGGGAATGGCTTGCTCGATCCGCGACTCCCGGATATGCGGCGTCAAATCCGGCGCTTCGCCATATCCGGAATATTCCGTCGGACTCAGGCTCAGGCGCGGCTCACCGTTTACATACGAAAAATACAGCGTGTCCCCAGGGTAAATCCAGTGCGGATTTTTGATCTGCGGATTGTTATGCCACAACTGTGGCCATTGCCAGGGATGCTCGAGAAATTTGCCGGAAATATCCCATAAAGTATCGCCCTTGACCACTGTATATCGATCGGGATGATTGGGGTTGATCCGTAGCGAATCCGCCCAGACAAAAGCGCTAAAAAGCAAGGGAATCAACGCTCCCAGCAATATACGTAAAGCCATATAGTTATTCCTGCCAGCCATAAGAAGAGTCTGTGTGGAGGCAAAGTTTAGATGAATTCGGCCATAAATCCAGCCGAAACCCGCCACAAGCTTTACTTGTCCGCATAAAAGCGCCCGAACCCAAGCGACCCGGCGACAATCCGCTTAAGGCGATCACTGACTTTTGAATTCCGCCTGATGCTGCATGAACCATAGATAGGCGGATTTCAGCCCCGCTTCCAAACCGATAGCGGGCCGCCAACCCAAGGAACGCAATTTACCGTTATCCATCAACTTACGCGGCGCACCGTCCGGCTTGGAACTATCCCAAACGATATCGCCGGCAAAGCCCACCACTTTTTGGATGGTTTCAGCCAATTCGCGAATGGTAACGTCCTCGCCGGTGCCTACATTCAAATGCGACAACATCGGCTCGGTCGCCGCTTGGTAGGCCGGCGCGTCCAGATTTAAAACATGCAAACAGGCCGCCGCCATATCGTCCACATGCAAAAACTCGCGTCTCGCCGTACCGGTTCCCCATAGGGTGACAGCAGGCGCATGCGCCATTTTGGCATCATGAAACTTGCGTATCATGGCCGGTATCACATGACTGTTTTCCAAATGAAAATTATCGTTTTCGCCGTACAGATTGGTCGGCATCACCGAACGGTAATCGGTGCCGTATTGACGGTTATAGGATTCGCATAATTTTATACCGGCGATTTTGGCGATAGCATACGGCTCGTTGGTAGGCTCCAATATCCCGGTCAACAACGCCGACTCCTGCATGGGTTGCGCGGCAAATTTGGGGTAAATGCAGGAACTGCCCAGAAACAGCAACTCCCGGCAACCCGCCGACCAAGCCTGATGAATGATATTGGCTTCCATCAGCAGATTTTGATAAATGAATTCGGCGGGATAGACATTATTAGCATGAATCCCGCCCACCCTGGCCGCCGCCAGAATCACTCGATCCGGCTTTTCGGTTTGCATAAACTCGCGCACGGCGGATTGATCGGTCAAATCCAACTCGGCGTGCGTGCGCACCACAACATTTTCGCACCCCGCCGCCTGCAGCTGCCGCAGAATGGCCGAACCCACCATGCCGCGATGTCCGGCCAGATAAATTTTCTTGTCCGTCATGCGCTTATTCCTTACTGACCGCAACGCTGTAACCTTGGTTTTGTAACAACGCATGTTTTTGCGCTTGTTCCAAATCGTAAGCCACCATTTCGCCGACCATTTCCTGCAAGGTAATTTGCGGTACCCAGCCCAATTTTTCCTTGGCCTTGGTGGGGTCGCCCAACAAGGTTTCCACTTCGGCCGGACGGAAATAACGTGGGTCTATGGCCACTATTTGTTGACCCACTTCGGCTTTTGGCGCTTTATCGCCGGTTATGGCCGCGATATAACCTTTTTCGTCGACGCCCTTGCCTTCCCAGCGCAGCGCGATACCCAGCTCACGGGCCGACATTTCTATAAACTGCCGCACCGAATATTGCACCCCGGTTGCAATCACAAAATCCTCCGGCTGCTCCTGCTGCAACATCATCCATTGCATGCGCACATAATCCTTGGCATGCCCCCAATCGCGCAGCGAGTCCATATTCCCCATGTAAAGACACTGCTCCAGGCCCATGGCGATATTGCTTAAGCCGCGGGTGATTTTGCGGGTCACAAAGGTTTCGCCCCGGCGCGGCGACTCATGGTTGAACAAAATGCCGTTACAGGCGTACATACCGTAGGCTTCGCGGTAATTCACGGTAATCCAGTAGGCATACAGCTTGGCCACCGCATAAGGCGAGCGCGGATAAAACGGCGTAGTCTCCTTTTGCGGAATTTCCTGCACCAAACCATACAGCTCGGAGGTGGAGGCCTGATAGAAGCGCGCGGTTTTCTCCATGCCTAAAAAGCGCATGGCTTCGAGAATCCGCAAGGTACCGACCGCATCCACATCGGCGGTATATTCCGGCGACTCGAACGACACGGCGACGTGGCTCATGGCACCCAGGTTATACACCTCGGTGGGATGGGTTTCCTTGAGTATCCGGGTCAGGTTGGAGCTATCGGTCAAATCGCCGTAATGCAGATAAAACTTGGGATCCTTGACATGGGGATCTTGGTAAATGTGATCGACCCTCTCGGTATTGAACAGCGACGCCCGCCGCTTGATACCATGCACTTCATAGCCCTTTTCCAACAAAAATTCCGCCAGATACGAACCATCCTGACCGGTGATCCCTGTGATTAAAGCAACCCGCTTTTCCATATCAACTCCTAAAGTTTTAAACAATTCATCCAAATAAACCACGCCGCCGTAGCCCAAGCCGGCAGTTTGAAAGGTGTTAACACTCGCCTGTTCAATCTCGAATCCTACACCATTTTATTTTAAATCCGTTAGTTACCAAATTATTTCAAGGCGTTATCCCGGCCGGCATGCCTCGAGATTGGCCCGCAAGGTTTCCAAAAACGCCTCGGTATTCAAATAATGCGACGCGTTCAAAGCGTCGCCGTGGATGCACAGCGCCAGATCCTTGGTCATTTTGCCGGACTCCACCGTATCGACGCAGACTTTTTCCAGGGTTTCGCAAAACGTTATCAGCTCGGCATTGCCGTCCAGTTTACCGCGAAACGCCAACCCGCGAGTCCAGGCAAAAATCGACGCGATAGGATTAGTCGAGGTTGTTTTGCCTTGCTGATGCATGCGGTAATGGCGGGTGACGGTACCGTGCGCTGCTTCCGCTTCCATAATCTTGCCGTCCGGGGTCACCAGGGTCGATGTCATTAAGCCCAGCGAACCGAAGCCCTGCGCCACGGTATCCGATTGCACGTCGCCGTCGTAATTCTTACACGCCCAGACGAACGCGCCATTCCATTTTAGGGCCGAGGCCACCATGTCGTCGATCAGCTTGTGTTCATAAACAATGCCTTTGGCCGTAAATTTATGTTTGTATTCCGCCTGATAAATGGCTTCGAAAATATCCTTAAACCGGCCGTCGTACTTTTTCAAGATGGTATTTTTAGTGGACAAATACAGCGGCCAGCCTCTATCCAGCGCCACGTTGAAGCAACTGTGGGCAAACCCGGCGATGGATTCGTCCGTGTTATACATGGCCAGCGCCACGCCGTCCCCCTCGAAATGGTATACCTCAAACGCCTGCTCGGCTTCGCCATCATCGGGCGTAAAACTGATGCGCAAGGTACCCTTGCCCCGGGTGACAAAGTCGGTAGCCCGGTATTGATCGCCAAACGCGTGCCGGCCTATGCAGATGGGTTGGGTCCAGTTAGGCACCAGTCTTGGCACGTTTCGGCAAATAATGGGCTCCCGAAACACCGTCCCGTCCAGAATATTTCGAATGGTGCCGTTGGGAGACTTGTACATTTTTTTCAGGCCGAACTCTTCCACCCTGGCTTCGTCCGGCGTAATCGTGGCGCATTTGATGCCGACACCATGCCGTTTGATCGCATTTGCGGCATCTATCGTGATTTGGTCATCCGTGGCGTCCCGTTGCTCGATACTCAAATCGTAATAATCGATTGCTAAGTCCAGGTAAGGCAGGATCAACCGATCTTTTATGAAATGCCAGATGATGCGGGTCATTTCATCGCCATCGATTTCAACGACCGGATTTTCGACGTGTATTTTTTTCATTCCAGACTCCGCAAATTAACTAATCGATCCAGTATAGCCCGCTAAAACGTTAAGTGCTTTAAGCTTTACCGCCACCATCAAACCGCGTTATTGCACTGCTTGCCGGATCATTGTATAAGAACCCGACACTTGGGCCTGCCTTTGGGCCGGCCGCCATCCAAAGCAGCTAGCCTGCGGAGACTCCAAAATGAAAGAATATCAAGAAGTGCGCAATCATCTGCTCAGTATGCTGGAAGAGTTGGATGACCGCCTGGGTAAAATCACCGATGATGTAAAACATATCGACAAACCGCCGGAACAGGATTTTTCCGAACAAGCGGTCGAGGCCGAAAATGACGAAGTGTTAGACGCCCTGGGCAACGCCGCCCGGGATGAAGTGGAAAAAATCAAGCAGGCCATTTCCAGAATCGATGACGGCAGCTACGGTATTTGCCTAAGCTGCGGACAACCGATCAAAAAAGAGCGCCTTATGGCCCTGCCTTACGCCAATCTATGCATTCAATGCGCCAAACTCAACGAGCGGCATTGAGAATATCGATAACATAAAAATCCGGCCGCCCATCGAAAACGCCCCGGCACGATTCGCTTAACAATCTGTACTATCCTTGCCCGTACACTTTCACTATTGCTGAGACAACCATCATGGACATCGCCGAATTATTGACTTTTTCCGTTAAAAATAAAGCCTCGGATTTACACTTGTCCGCCGGCTTGCCACCGATGATTCGGGTCGATGGCGATATCCGCCGCATCAATATTCCGGCCTTGGACCATAAAGAAGTGCACGCGCTGATTTACGACATCATGAACGACAAACAGCGCCGCGATTACGAGGAGTTTCTGGAAACCGACTTTTCCTTTGCGCTGCCCGGCGTGGCGCGCTTCCGGGTTAATGCCTTCAACCAGGACCGGGGCGCCGGCGCGGTGTTCCGGACCATTCCGTCCAAGGTATTAACCCTGGAAGAGCTGGGCGCGCCCAAATTTTTCGAGGAAGTCTGTACCAAACCGCGCGGCTTGATTTTGGTGACGGGCCCTACCGGCTCGGGCAAATCCACCACGCTGGCGGCCATGATCAACCATATCAACAACAACGATTATTCGCACATCCTCACCGTGGAAGACCCGATCGAGTTTGTGCACGAAAGCCAAAAATCGCTGATCAACCAACGCGAGGTGCATCGGGATACCCTAGGTTTTAACGAAGCTCTGCGCTCCGCGCTGCGGGAAGACCCCGACATCATCCTGGTCGGCGAGATGCGGGATTTGGAAACCATTCGATTGGCGCTGACCGCAGCAGAAACCGGCCACTTGGTATTCGGTACCTTGCACACCACCTCGGCCGCCAAAACCATAGACCGTATCATCGACGTGTTCCCTGCCGCGGAAAAAGACATGATACGTTCCATGCTGTCGGAATCCTTGCAGGCGGTTATCTCGCAAACGCTATTGAAAAAAGTCGGCGGCGGCCGGATTGCCGCCCACGAAATCATGGTCGGCACGGCGGCGATTCGCAACCTGATCCGCGAGGCCAAAGTGGCGCAAATGTATTCGGCGATTCAAACCGGCCGTAAGGACGGCATGCAGACGCTGGACCAGAATCTGAAGGAACTGGTCGACAAGGGCCTGATCACCGCCAAGGCCGCCATGGTGAAAGCCGTCAACAAAGACCTGTTCCGTTAATATCAGGAGGTATTATGGACTTCAAAGCATTATTGGCCTTGATGGTGGAAAAAAAGGCATCGGATTTATTCATCACCGCCGGCAAACCGCCCTGTATGAAAGTCGACGGCAAAGTGGTGGACGTTTCCAAAAACTTTCTAACCGCCGACCAAGCCTTGAAAGTGGTGCTCAGCATCATGGAGCAACGTCAGAAAGACGAGTTCGAACACACCAAGGAATGTCAGTTCGCCATGGGCGTCGAGGGTTTGGGACGATTCCGGGTCAGCGCCTTCACCCAGCGCGATGCCGCCGGCATGGTGCTGCGCCGTATCGAAACGCATATCCCGTCCTCCGAAGACCTGCACTTGCCGCCGGTTCTGAAAGAGTTGATCATGTACAAACGCGGCCTGGTTTTGTTTGTGGGTGCCACCGGTACAGGTAAATCCACTTCGCTGGCGGCCTTGATCCGCCACCGCAACGAAAACAGCAACGGCCATATCATCACCATCGAAGACCCGATAGAGTTCGTACATCCCCATAAAGGCTGCATCATCACCCAGCGCGAAGTCGGACTGGATACCGAATCCTATGAAGTGGCGCTGAAAAACACCTTGCGGCAAGCCCCGGATGTGATACTGATCGGCGAGGTCAGGACCAAGGAAACCATGCAGCATGCCATCACCTTTGCCGAAACCGGCCATTTATGCCTATGCACGCTGCACGCGAATAACGCCAACCAAGCATTGGACCGAATCCTGCATTTCTTTCCGGAAGACATGCACGGGCAAATATTCATGGACTTATCGCTGAATTTACGCGGCATCGTCGCCCAACAATTGGTCAAGCGCGCCGACGGCAAGGGCCGTTACCCGGCCATTGAAATCCTACTGAATACGCCGCTGGTTTCGGACTTGATTCGTAAAGGCGAAGTGCATAAGCTAAAGGAACTGATGAAAAACTCCCGCGAACACGGCATGCAGACCTTCGACCAAGCACTATACGACCTGTATACCGCCGGCAAAATCAGCTACGAAGATGCCTTGAATGCGGCCGACTCCCGTAACGAAGTTCGCCTGATGATCAAACTCGGCGCCGAAAATGCCGATTTCGATAACGACGACATGAAACTGTCGGAGACCGACGAAGAGAGCGGCAGCCTGTACCGATAAGTACCCGAAAATCATGAAACATGTAGTAACCTTTTCAACCCGTGTTTGTTTCGGCCTGAGCCTGCTGATATTCAGCGGTTGCGCCAATCAGCCGGAAAAGCCGCAGACTGTCAATCAGCGCGCCGGAACGCCCACGCAACAGATTCCGCCCAGCCGGTCCAGATCGGCAACCCCCGACTTGCGCCCGCTTACCGCTACCGGCGGCTACCGGGCCGAGTCTGTTTCGGGGGATTACGCCGGCTATCAAGCCCTAAATCAGTTCATCGATTTCATGGCGCAAAAGCACGGCTTTGACCGTTACTATCTGAACGGCCTGTTTTCGCAGGCCAAGCGCAAACAATGGACTTTGGATTACTTGGCCAAATCGGACCAAAGCTTGAAAGCGCAGCCCGGCAAAGGCAGCTGGTCGCGTTACCGGGCAAAATTTCTGGATGACCGGCACATCAATAGCGGTGTCGTTTTTTGGCATCGGCACCAAAACGCATTGCAGCGCGCTAGCCGGCAATATGGAGTGCCCGCCGAATATATTCTGGGCATCATGGCGATCGAAACCACCTTTGGCAGCTATGTCGGCAACCACCGCGTCATCGACGCCTTGACCACTTTAGCGTTCGACTACCGGCGCCGCGGAGAATACTTTCGCGGAGAATTGGAAAACTTTCTGGTCATGGCGCGCAGCGAGCGTATCGACCCCGCCAGACCGGTCGGCTCCTTTGCCGGCGCCATGGGCCTCGGCCAATTCATGCCCAGCAGCTTCATGGAATGGGCGGTGGATTTTAACGGCGACGGCCGTCGCGACTTGTGGGATCCGGAAGACAGTATCGGCAGCGTCGCCAACTATTTTGCTCAACACGGCTGGCAACCTGGGCAGCCGGTGGTTTCTTCGGTTAACGGCAGTCCGGCGGCAAGCAACCTGGAGCCCGGCCTGGACCATTTATATTCGTTAAAATCCTTAACCGAATCCGGCCTGTCGGTCGGCACGGACTGCGGCTGCGACGCCCCTTTGCGGCTGTTGTGGCTGCGGCACAATAATAACGATGAGTACCGCGTTGGCTACCCGAACTTTTACGTCATCACCCGCTACAATCAAAGTACCCACTACGCCATGGCCGTTCACGAACTGGCCCAGGCAATCAAGAATGCTTACCACAACGATAAGAGGGGATAACAACCGCGTTACTCCCGTTGATTGAACACCGAATAATCAAAAAATTTATTAAGCTTTTTTTAAGTGGAGCCCTCCAGAATTAATCGCAACTGAATCAGTTACCGTATAGGAGTATTTATGATCAGATTAGCGATTATTGCAGTACTTGGCTTACTGTATTCCCTACCCACTCCGGCCGATCCGCATTGGCGCGGCCATGGACACGGCCACCATCACGGCCATCACCATGGACACGGCCATTACCCGCGTTACCGGCAAGAAATTATCTATATGCCCGAACGGGTGATCGAATATGTTCCGGCCCGGCCGCGTTACTATGCGCCACCGCCGCCTCCGGTGAGCTATTACCGCTACGATCAGCGCTCGCCGCAAGGCCTGGTGGGCGGCATGGTCGGAAGCGCAATGGGTTACGAAATGGGGCGCGGCGACCCTGTAGCGGCAGGCATAGGCGCGGC
>NZ_JANIBK010000089.1 GCF_024505165.1 Methylomonas rivi | reverse complement strand
CTGGGTCGTTAGCGACAATTTGCCACATCCAAAAGGTTACGGTCACCCTAAATCGGGTAGCAAAGTGACGGCTTTAAGCAATTCAATCGCCTTGTCCATCCCCACTTCCAGATTTTTTTCAATATCCGCCATGGTAATTTCGCCTTCGACAATGCCGGCGCCCCAATTAGCCACGACCGATATGTTGGCGTAATTAAGCCCTAATTCTCGCGCCAACGCGGCTTCCGGCATGCCGGTCATACCCACAAGATCGCAACCGTCCTGGGCCATGCGCTTGATCTCGGCGACGGTTTCCAGCCGCGGGCCTTGGGTGCAACCATAGGTACCGGCTTCCGTGATCGGAATCCCGCTATTGTGGGCCGCCTTGATAATGCGTTTGCGCAGAGGGGGGGAATAGGGCTCGGTAAAGTCGATATGGGTGACATGCTCCAAATCGTCGGCAAAAAACGTATGCTCGCGGCCATAGCTGTAATCTATGATTTGGTCCGGAATGGCGATATGGCCGGGAGCCATCAGCGCACCGATACCGCCTACCGCGGCGACGGCGATGATGTCGGTAACGCCCAGTTGTTTTGAGCCCCAGATATTGGCCCGGTAATTGATCTTATGCGGCGGAATACGGTGCGGATTGCCGTGCCGGGCCAAAAAAACCAGTTGTTTGCCGTTCATCTCGCCAAATACATAATCGGCGGATGGGCTGCCGAACGGGGTGTCCAGGCTTTGTTGGCCAGTGATGGTCAAACCGTTGATTTGAGTTAAGCCGGTGCCGCCGATAATTGCCAATGTCATAAAATGTCCTTGCAGGCATAAATGCCCGCCGCGTTTCTCAGATAACCTTTGTAATCCATGCCGTAGCCGAATAAATAATGGTTGGCCACCCGTAGGCCGACGAAATCCGCCCGTATGGGTTTATCGCAACCTAAATCCTTATCCAGTAATACGGCGCTATAAATTTCGGCGGCGCCTTGCTGCGCGCACCAGTCGACGATGGCTTTTAAGGTATGGCCTTCGTCGAGGATGTCGTCCACCAGCAAAACAGTGCGGTCTTGCAAGGGAGTTGTGGGTTTGAACAGCCAGTGTATTTCATTGCCGGAGGTTTGATTGCGGTAACGGCTGGCGTGTACGCTGTCCAGCGTCAACGGAAAATCCAGGCGCGGCAGCAGTTTGCCGGTAGCGATGATGCCGCCGTTGATCACGCATAATACCAGCGGGTTTTTACCGGCCAGTTGCCGGTTAATGTCGGCGGCCATTTTGTCCAAAGCCGCCTCCACGGCCGGTTCGTCATGCAGCAAGATGGCGTTTTGTTTGACTTGATTGATTTCGTTAAGCATGCGTTTCGGTCAGTTGTAAAATTTGGGCGGCGGCTTGCCGCCACGGTTCGGATTTAAGCAAATGGGTGCGATCGAGTTTGGGGCGGCCGCGCATGGCTTGCAGGCGGCGTTCCCGGTCGCTGTTTTGCGTGATGGGCAATTTGTCCAGCACTTGCTCGGCGGCGGCGGGGTTATTGCAGACCAGCAGCATATCGCAACCGGCTTGTTGGGCCAACTGAGCGCGATCCAGGAAGTCGCCGACGCCGGCGGCGCCCTCCATGCTCAAATCGTCGCTGAATATGGCGCCATCGAAGCCCAGTTCTTGCCGCAGAATCCGTTGCAACCAGATTTCGGAAAAGCCGGCCGGCATTTCATCGACTTCGGTGTAAACCACGTGTGCAGGCATGATGGCTTCCAGGCCTTGTTCGATCAAGGCCCGAAACGGCAACAAATCCCGCGCGCGAATCTCCGCCAGCGGCCGCGGGTCGACCGGCAATGCCAGGTGCGAATCCGCCGCCACCGCGCCGTGGCCGGGAAAGTGTTTCCCGGTGGCGGCCATGCCGGCCGAACGCATGCCTTTTACAAATGCTCCCGCCAATTGCGCGGCTTGTTCCGGTTCCAGCGCAAAAGCCCGGTTGCCGATAATTTCGCTGATGCCGCAATCGACATCCAGCACCGGCGCGAAACTGAAATCGACATCCACCGACAGCACTTCGGCGGCCATCAACCAGCCGGCTGTTTCAGCCAGTTCGGGGGTTGCCGCGTAACAAATCGCCGGGGGCAGCCGGGTAAAACCGTTTTTAAAACGTTGCACGCGGCCGCCTTCCTGGTCGACGGCCACTAAAATATCGCCTTTGCGGGCCGCCCGAATGGCTTTGACCAAGGCCAGAATTTGTTCGGGGTTGTCATAATTTCGGGCGAATAAAATTAAGGCGCCGGTGTTGGGGTGGTTGATTTTTTCCTTATCCAAGGCGGACAGGTCGTGGCCTTCCAGGTCTATCATGACCGGGCCTATAGGGAGAGCTCTCATGGCGGTAATCGGTAAAAATGGAATATACTGCTAGGCAGTTAGCACAGACATTATAAGAGGAAACACTATGCAAAAAGTTATTTTATTGGCCGCTCTGCTGTTGTTGCCCATGTTGGGTTTTGCCGGAGACGATAAAGCCGAAGAGGCCGGCCCGGTCATCGAATACATAGACATGCAACCTAAATTCACCGTGAATCTGGCCGAGCCTAAAAAATACCTGCTGGTGAATGTGCAATTATTGGTTGAAGGCGCGGAGTCCGTGGAAAAGGTCAAAAAGCACCTGCCGATGCTGCGCCATGAATTGATCATGATGCTGAGCGGCATGCATGTGGCCGATTTGCAAACCATGGAACAGCGCGAAGCGTTACGTGCAAAAACCAAGGAATTAATCGCCACGTCGCTGGGTAAAGTGGAAAACAGCGATGGGTTTAGAGACGTATTTTTCTCGGAGTTTTTGGTTAATTGACGAGGGGGATTGAACAGCCGGATAAGCGAAGGAGCTTGCCGCCTTTAAAAATCCGCCAGAAGACGGAAAGGCCGCGGAAGATCGAGAAGAAAACCTCGTATCATTCCCACGCAATACGCTAATCGGTAAACTCGGTTAACGAACGATTGCCGGCCCGCTTATCCCGCAGCCGCGCCGCTACCGCAAATAACGCTAATTCGACTTTCCGGCTAAGCATATGCTCTTGCCGAAATGAGCTGCGTTCTTTTTTCATGCACATTATCAGCACATTCAAAAGCTCAGATAATTTCTGTTCGTTCGATAGCCGTTCCAAGTAAGTTAAAGCACTATTTTGCAAATCAAATCCTTCGCAATTGGCCAATTTGCTTTTCAAACAAGCGTGCCAAACTGCTTGTTCCGGGCCCAGCCAATAATTCACATAGGGCATCGTTATGGCGATTTCCAAGCCTTTCGGGTCCATGTCACTGAAGACAATGACTGTTCTGTCGCTGCCGAAACGGTCCACAAAATCACGGCAGACACGGGCCTTGGCGCCGCTTTTGTAATCGCCGCGATAGACCCATAAGGCTTGCGGGTCGATACAGGGAATTTGCCAGCTATGGCACAGCGGCATGATGGCCAGGTTTTCAACCACGACGATAGTTTGGTGCTGGATGGTTTCTATGCCGGAACTCAGACAAAGCAGGCCGGCCGAGGCAATGCTTTGCGGGTGCAGTGGAATTTCAACGTTGTTGATTCGAAGCATGCCGTCGACACTGTTCAACAAAAGCTGGTCATGGCTGGCCGGCTTGCCGGCCAGCTTTTCGTTGGCGTGGTATTGGGCCATCTCCAAACGATCGGCTGGCAATTGCTCGGTCGTGAACGGATCCAGGTCCAATTCGGCTTTTATTTGCTGGCGCAAATGGCGCTTGTCGTCGGCGCTGAAAATCAAACAGTTGTTGCTGACATAGCCGCAACTATAACGCGACATAACCCTTTGGCCAACCGGTACAATTTTCCGTTTCGTGGTTTGCGCCGGCTTGTTTCTAACCAGTACACTGATCCACTGGTACATTTCTCTATCCATGTCATTCTTTCCGTCACTCATGTCAGGCGACCCGCTGCAGCAGAATTTCTTCTATGATCTGGTTGCCGTTATAGCCTGCCAGGTTTTCGCCTTGCATGTCCAGGGTAATCGCGCGGCGCATGCGCCGCGGCAGGCAGCAATATTGGGCGAACACCATGTCCAGCCACAACTCGACTTTTACTTCTTTGTCTAAGTTCTGCTCGCACCAATACTGCAGTGCCGAAACCTTGCGGCCTTGCAGTTCCAGGGCCAATGCGAACAGGTTTTCGATATGGATTTCGTATTCGTCTCGAGCTTGCGTCTTTAGTTCGGGAGTCCGGGTATCCAAAGGCGATGAGGTGCTGTCCCTTACCAAAGGCGCGACGGGTTTGGCTTGACGCCGCAGTTCCTGAACGATGGCGGTTAAGTCGGCTTGTAATGCCGGGTTGGATGGGTTGATGCAGGGGTGCTGCGCCAGTCCGGCACCACGCCGCAATAATGCCGGCATGCCGGCATCCTCGCTCCAGTCCAAAGGATTCCATTCCGGATGTTTCCGCAAATACTGCGCCATGGCCCGGCAGCGGTTGGCGGTTTGTTCTTGCAACCGCAATTTGAACAATAATTCCTTCATACGGCCGACGATGCTGGTCAAGCGTTCGACGACGCTTTTGTATTGGTCGATGAAGCGGATAATTTTGCGGCTTAGCGCCGGTGGTATTGAACTCCAGCTTAGCCAATCGTAACAGTCGTCGATTCTGACGTGATTCAATTCCCGCACCAATTGCTGGGCATAGGCGAGGGCTCGCTGGTTCTGCCGGATCTTGCTATTGAGGGAGCTGACGAAGCCGAATTGGCTAGTGATTGCGGCGAACATCACGCTTAGGCTGTTTTCCAAGGCTTCGATCGCTTCGTACAGGGTATCGTCTATCTGTTCCAAATGAAATTGGGCCTCGTCTTGTTGGTTCTGTTCCAGCGCGCGGCGGTAGTCGTCGATGTCCTCTTCGATGCCGACGATAATTTTCGCCATGTTGATGTTTTGCTGATAACGCTGGTTGCGCAGTAACAGGCGGTCGATCAGGCGTTTTATATCGGAGGTCAAGCGATATTCGTCGGCGCTGTCGGCCGTGCGCAAGATGCCGGATTTTTTCAGACTATCGATGCTGCTACGGTTGTTGTCGTCGGCAAACAAGGTGCCGTTAATGTAGGTGTGCGCCAATAACTGATCGGCGCTTGCCAGCTTGCGGATCAGTCCGGCAATTTGCTCGTGGTCGAAACTCATAAGAACAGTTCCTGCTGTTCGCTATCTTCTGCACTGAGCGTGTGTTGATCCAGCTCCAGATTTTCGGCGTCATTCAGGAAGGCGATGATCTTATGCAGATAATTGATCTTGCCGGTAGCGATGTAAATCGAAGCCAGGGCATTGGGTCTAATCAAATAGCCGCTTTGTTCCAGTTTCTGCAGCACCCAGGACAGCTGCTCGTTGAGGCTGGATTTGTTGGTTTTAAACAGGCTTAATTGGGTCAGGCGATTCAATTGCTCAGCCAACGACGGTTCGTGCTCGATGGCTTGCAGCAATTGATGCAGGCGAATTTGGTCGCGGGCCCGGATCGGCATATCCTGGCCCAGCGCGGTCATCACCATATCCATCCATTCCACTACCGGCCGTAATTGTGAGCGCAACTCGGCAAAGGCTTCTTTGATCGCGCCGCGATTACTGTCGTCGACTACTGTGTAGGCCGCGTAAAACAATTCGCCGTCCAGATTGAGTAATTCCCGGTCCAACGGCTGCAAAAACGCGTTGACTTTGTCTGCGTTGGCCGCTTGCGCTAAATATTCATAGGCATCCGGGTAGGCGGTCGGACAAATGAAGTGGCCGCTGAGCAGGGCTTCGGCGACGTGCTTAAACATAATCGTTCTCCTTGTCGGTCCGCGCGTTCAACAGTTGCTCCAGTTTGCTGGGCGGCAGTTCCACCTCGTGCAATTTTTGCTGGGTTAGCAGATAGCGGCGTTTGAACAGGGCCAGCACGTGGCGGTCGGCAGTTGGCGTTGCCGACAGTATCTGAATGTTCTGTTTGGCCAGTAAATTCATCATGGCTTCGATATTTTCCGGTGCCAGATCGCCCAATTCGTCGATGGGCCAACAGACTACGGTCGGGTTTTGCTTGCGCAGCATCGCGGTGATGCCGGTGAAGAAGGTGATCAAGGCCAGATAGGACAAGCCGGTAGAGCTGATGTCTTTCAATTCCCGGGAATTGCGTGCGCGTTTGAGCTGGCCGTTTTCGAAGATGCTGAATTCGATGTCGAATAAGCTCAGATGCTTGATCTTGACGCCGGTGGCCGGCAGCAACGCGGTAAGTTCGCTCATGGCTAGTACCAAGCCAACGGGTATGTCGTGCGAACCGCTTAAATCCGTATTATCGCGGTATTGGCCGTAATGGTCTCCGAACTTCTTCAAGGCTTGCCAGTATTCCAGGTCGCTCATTTTGGAGCGAATATTGACGGTGATTTCGCCCAACGCAGCGAAATAGCGTTCTTCGCTGACATACTTGGATAGTTCGCTCCCCGTGCTTTTGATTGCCCGGTCGAAATTATGCAAATGTTGATAAAAGGTGTTGACGCTGGCGGCATGTAACTCGATTTGTTGCGTCGTCGCTTGCTTGACGTGGCCGACCATCTGTAGCACGTCGTTCAATGGCTGCTCGATCTCCAGCGCCTCGGCCTGAAAAAACTCGCTACGGTTGGCGGCGGAAGTCAGCGCCTGCGACCAGGCTTCCGCCAATTGGCTACACTGGTGTTTATTGAACAACTGTATCAGGGTTTGCTTTCCGGTTTGAATCTCGCGCTCTTGGTGCTTGCGTTCCTTGAGGCTGTCTTGAGCCAGGCGCGGCAGCGAACCGGGGGCGTATTCGGGTAAACCTGCGGCGCAGACCGGTGGGCAGTTGCGAAGCTGTTCGATACATTGCTCCAATTGCGCTAACAGACTGTTGTTTTTCTTGAGTTGTTCTTCCTGATGAGTAATGTGCTGATTCAGCTGCGCCCGCTGCCGTTGAAAATCCTGTTTCAGCCGACTAATCTCATCGTTTAACTGCTGAATGTTGCGTTGGCAGTCGTCGCGCTGTCGACACAGTTCGGGATGCCGATGCCAGCGTTTTTGCAGCCAGTCTTGATAGTCATCGGCCTTGCGCTGATAATCGCGCGCTACCTGTTCCTTGCCTTTGATTGTCTCCAGCTCTTTTGTCCGTGTAAGTATGGTGTCGTCGGCTCCACTCTCAGCGAGGTCGCTTTTCAATTGTTGCTGGATGCGGCGCTGTTCCAGTTTGAACCGTTCGCTGTCCAGTTCGATTTGCTCGTTAATCGTGGCCAACAGGTTTTCGCAATCCGATTCGATGATGCCCTTGCGTCCCAGGTATTCGTTACGCAGGTTTTGCAACGCTTGGCCGTGTTCGCTTTCGATGCCGGTCAGGGTTTTGTCGCAGGCTTCGATGTCGGCGGATAAACGGGCGATTTCCTGTTCCAACTGTCGCTTGGCTTTTTCGGTTTCGGCTTTAATCTGATCGGCCAGTGCATTGGCTTCGCTGCGCAGATTTTCCTCCTGGTTCTCGGCCTGTTTAACGCCTTGTTGAGCTTGACCCAACGCCGATTTAGCTTGCTCGCGCAGTTTGTTGGCGGCTTGCAGGCCGGCCTCCAGGTCGTCGTATTCTTTGTTTATCCGGTTTACCGTTTCGAACAGGGCTATTTCTTCCTGTTCCAGCCCGGCCTTGTCGGCGCTGAGATAGCCGCGGTCGGCCAACGCGTCCAAATTGATGTTCAGGCCATAAAAATCCCGGCCGGTTTGGGCGTTCCATTGCGGGTCCAGGCCTTTATGGTCCAACAATTCCGGGGCGATAACCCGGCCTATGCTTTGCTGCCAGCCTTCGGCTTCTTGCTCCAGATAATGTTGTAGGGAACCGGGTTCCGGCCGTAGACGTTTTTGGCATTCGGCGTGTCGTTCTCGGGCCCGCCATAATTCGGCTTTCTTATCCTTGAGTTCCAGCTCGGTTTGCTGATAGTGGTTCAAGCGACTCTGGTAGTCGGTTTGCGCTTCGGCTTGAGCCTGATAAGCGTGTTTAGAGGCTTTGCCGGCGGTTTCCAAGGCATCGCGGTTTTTATGCCGCAGCTCGATCGACGCAGCCGGAATGGTTGGGTTTTTCAGCTGGTTTTGCTCGATTTGAAATTCGGTTAAAAATTGCGCGCGCTGCTCTTTGACGGGGTGCAAACGGGCTTCTTTGGCCTGTAGCAAACTATCCTTGCGTTGCTGGAATTCCGTGTCGGCTGCCCGCAGGCTTTGGCTTTGCAGCAGTTCGGCGTTTGATGCTTGCTGGCGCTTGAATTGGGTTTGGGTCTCGTGTCGGTGTTCAAGTTCAATTAATTGCTTTTCGTAAAACCGCTTGATTTCTTGGGTCTTCTGTTCCAAAGCATCCAGCTCGGCTTGAATGTCCTGCTGTTGCTTGGCGTATTGTTCGGCTTGTGCACCTCTGATCGCAAAGCTTTCGGCGCCTTGCTCCTCGAAAGCCAGTTTTTGCGCTTCCAGAGCTTCGATCTGGTAGCGCAAATCAGTCAAACGGCCATTGGCTTCCATCAAGGCATCTGTTTTGGGTTCCAATTCCTGCTGATACGCTTGCTGCAGTTGCTCGCGCTGCCGAAGCGATTCTGCCTGGCTGGCTTTAAGTTCTTCGGTTTCCTGTTCGCAGTCCTTGTGTTTGGCGCGGGCCTGGAAGTGCAGGTGAGACAAGGACTTCAGGCTTTGTTTCAACTCGGCGATGGTTTGCAAGAGCCGATCGAAATCCGCGCGTTTGGCTTCGATTTCCCGTGACGCGCTCAAATCCGCCAGCCAGGCGTCAATGTGTTGTTTGTTGAGCTGAAAGGGCAGTTGTTCGTCCTCGTTTTGCAAAAAACTCTGACTGAGTTTACCTCGGGAGATATCGATCAGCATTTGCTTGATAACGTCGAAATCGCCGATTTTCTCGATCACGCAGCCTATGACTTTTTCAATGTGATTGATTGGAGAGGCGGCCATGGCATAGCGATTTTGCAGCAGGCGCAGGTCTTTTTTGCCGCCGGTCAGCTGATGGCATTGGATCACGCTGCAATAGTCGTCGACCGCCAGGAAACGGGATGCTTCGTACGGGCGATACAAGCGCTCTATGCTTAGCGCATCGCGCGAATAGCCGGTTTCGGCGATATAAAAGCTCTGCTGGTACGGTGCGTCGATGAATTTGTATTTGGCGGCGCGGCCTTCGTTACTTTGTACCATCACATGGCAGATCTGACCATGCGGGCGTTGGTATTCGTACACCAGATAGCTGCCGGAGTGCGGCAGGTAATAATCCAAAAAGCCTTTCTTGCTGCCGCTGCCGGCGACGATATTGCTGGGCCGTTCGCCCCAGAACAACTGCATCAAGCGTAAAAAAGTGGTTTTGCCGGCACCGTTGGTGCCGCTGAGGTTGGTATGGCCGTCCAGCTTCAGTAACACGGTCTTGCCGGGCCAAAAGCTGTCGATCAGGATGATTTTCTGCAGGCGATAGTAGTGAGGCATCTTTTTCCTTAAAGTGTTTCAATAACGGCTTAAGCGCGGAGAGGCTATTGATTTATACAAGCAATTGTTTGGCAGCGGCGAAATCTTGTAATTGCATTAATAGCTGTTGGTTGGCGCCGGGTCGATTTTGCAGCGCTTGCAAATAGTCGTTAAACCCGGCCAAAGTACAGCCGCTTTCAGGATTAAACAATCTGTCGCGGCAAAACTGTTGCCAACGCTGACTTTCATCCGGATTCAGCGTGTGCGGATAATTCCGGCCGCGATAACGGAACAACATTTCGGGCAGACGCGCATCGTCGAAGTCGGCGGGAAAGTTCGCCAGTTTTTGCGGAGGCGTTTGCCGGATTTTTTGCATGGCGGTTTTGTCTTTGGGGCTGAAAAACCCCCCGCTATAAATCATCACATCGGGGTCGTTCGGGGTGTCCGCATAGTCGCGTCTGAAAACCGCCGCCAATTTTTGTGCTAATGCCGTACCGGCGGCCGACTTAATACGCTCCAAATGCGCCTGGCATTGGTTTAAATCCAGCGCGAGGCGGTGCGCATCCGCCGGCCGGATGACCGACAGGGGCGCCAAAACCGGGCTTTTATTGATGTGCACGGTTTTCAACGCAATCCGCTCGACATTCTCAGGTAAATCCTGGCTGGCGACAAACAGCCTCTGCTGTATCTCCTCGGCACTGAGCGTCAATAAAGCCGAGGGATCGACGGACAAGTCGTAGACAATCACTTCGTTGCCGTTACGCGGATGCGGATAGAGCGGCAGCACAACCGCCAGACAGTTTTTACTGGCCGGAAACCGTCCGGACACATGCACCAAGGGCTTAAAGCTACCCGGATCCAACAAGGCCTGCGCGGCTTGTTTATGCCGGTTGGCATAGAGGTACTCGTACAGCTTGGGCTGCCTTTGTTTGATCAATCGGGCCAGAGCGATGGTGGCATGGACGTCGGATAGGGCATCATGGGCAGCCTGATGGGCGATGCCGTTGGCTTGTGTCAGCTCTTCCAGACGAAAGCTGGCGATGCCGTCCGCATTCACCGGCCAGTTGATGCCATCCGGACGCAAGGCGCGGGCGGCGCGGGCAATGTCGATCAAGTCCCAGCGGGAATTGCCGTTTTGCCATTCCCGCGCATAGGGGTCGTAAAAATTCCGGTATAGCAGGTTACGGGTCACTTCATCGTCGAAGCGGATACTGTTGTAACCGATGCCGCAGGTGCCGGCTTGCGACAATTGTTGGTGAATAATGCCGATGAATTCGGCTTCGCAAACACCTTTTTCGCTGGCCAATTGCGGCGTGATGCCGGTGATCAGGCAGGCCTCGGGATTCGGCAAATAATCGTCCGCCGTTTTGCAATACAGCATCAGCGGCTCGCCGATGACATTAAAATCCGTATCGGTGCGAATCCCGGCAAACTGGCAGGCGCGGTCGCGTTGCGGGTCGGTGCCGAAGGTTTCGTAATCGTGCCAATAAAAAGTCGTTGCGGTCATCGTTAAGGCGAGTTGTCATTGAAAAAACCGGGAAATATTCCGCAACTGAACTTTTGCGGATACCCGAGCCGGGAATTTATTTTATAATCGCATGTTCAATTTTATGTGACCACCATTAGGAACGTGTTATGAAAAAAACCTCGCTACTTATTTCGGCTGCCTTATTGATGTTTACCGGTGTGGTTAACGCCCATGGCCCGGTCAGAGCAAAAATGACCGCGACTATCACCATTGACGCGCCGGCCGCCAAGGTTTGGGATGTCATCAAGGATTACGGCGATATGTCATGGCACCCCAGCATCAAAAGCGTAAAGGGCGGCGGCAACGATAAAGGGGCGGTTCGTACCTTGACCTTAGGTAACGGCGGCACCATTACCGAAGAGCTGAAATCGCATGACGACAGCAAAATGGCGTACAAATACAAAATCACCGACATGAGCTCAACCGGTACTATCAAACATGCCGGTCAAGACGAAGAAATTCCGGTATTGCCGGTCGGCAACTATGCGGCCGAAATTGCGGTTGAAGATAAAGGCGGCAAAGCCGAAGTGGAATGGGTTGCAACCTATTACCGCGCCTACGTTAACAACAACCCGCCCGCGGAATTGAACGAAGAAGCCGCGGATAAAGCGGTTACCGCCGTATTAACTACCGGTCTGGAAGCATTGGCTAAAAAAGTCGCGCCCAGCGGCAAAGCCGAGGTAAAAATCGACATCAAACGCTAATATTGCCTGTCCGGTTTCCATCGTCCGATGGAAACCGCTTTCCCGCCTGCCTTTGAGTACCCATGTCCAAACCATCGATTGTTGTTATCGCATTTTTAACAGCCCTTGCAACCATGGCGAATGCGCGGCCGCATGCCTTTATTACCAATCAACTGGATAACACGGTTTCCGTGATCGATACCGACCGGCAACAGGTTGTCGACACGGTTCGGGTGATGGGAAAGCCGGCGGGTGTTGCGGTCAATCCCGCCAAGAATCACATTTACATCAGTACCCCCGAGGGCGGCGGATTCGCGGTAATGGATAGCGGAACGTTTAAAGTTCTGCGGACCGTCAGAGTCGGCGGGGCATCCCTGGGTATTGCGGTGGACAAAGCTGGCGAACAAGTATTTGTCGCCGATTGGTACGAGCATTCGATAACGGTTTTCGATACCCAAACGTTTGCGCAAATCGCTGTCATCAGCGTTGGAAAATCGCCTTCCGGCATGACGGTCAGTCCGGATAATAAATGGCTGTATGTAGCCAACCGGGTTGATGATTCCATCTCTCAAATCGATCTCAAAAAACTCAGCATCAGAAACACTACTAAAGTCGGCGCCCATCCGTTTGGGATTGCCGTCGATAGTAAAGGTAAGCGGCTGTATACCGCCAATGTGGAAAGCGACGATGTGACGGTGTTGGATACCCGTCGGATGAAAAAGGTGGCCACGTTAAAAGTCGGTGCCAGACCCTATGCGGTCACCCTGGCCATGAACGATAGCTTGTTATTTGTCACTAATCAGGACGACGGCACGGTGTCCGCCATCGATACGGCAAGTTTGAAAACCCTGGCGGTGATCGAGGTAGGCGATAAACCCGAAGGAATCAGCACGCATCCGGACGGCCGTTTCGTGTATGTTGCCAACTGGTTCGATAACAATGTTTCGGTAATTGACGCCAAAACGCTTGAGTGGGTATATACCATCAATACAGGGGAGGGCAGTCGTGCCTTCGGCGAGTTTATCAGCCCCTGATCGCTTATGGTACACTGCGCGGCGAATTAACCACTTTGAGAACGCAATGGCAGAAACTGTAGAAGAATTAACCATCCGCTACGAAGACGGCGGCATTGAAACCGTCAAGGAACTGGACAAAAAAGTATTAAGTAAGGGGGCTTGGGCAACGGTAATTTACCGTTATCAGGACTGGGAGCCCGGCAAGGAACAATATAGTCAGGACAGATTCAGCATTCGCCGTTATCAAAAGCGCAACGGCGAATACCAGCAAAAATCCAAATTTAATATTTCCAGCGAAAAACAAGCTCAGGAAATAATCGAGGCTTTGCAGGGTTGGCTGGCGGATAAGTAACCGAATTCGAGCGGGGCAGGGCAACGATTTTGCTGTCCCGCATCAATCCACCCATTCGTAAATCTCCGTCAATAGCGGGTCGCATTTACAACAACCGGTACCGCACTGACTGCCGACCGGCGATATTCTTACCTTGCCTTTGTCGATCCATTTTCCTAGCATGCCGCGCAACGCATTGGCGTCGACATGAAAATGCAACACCAAATCGTTCAGCGTGACCCGGCGTTTGTCTTGCAGATAGTTACGTAAATCGGACAGAATCACGACACTGCTCCTGTATTATGACGCACGCCGTAAAAGCGTAATAGCGATATTACGGCAACAAACATCAACGTTAATAAGGCAAACCAAAAGCCGGCGGTGGCTGGATGCTCGGCAAATGTCATGCCTTGATAAAACAGCGTCGCTGTCAGGTAGGCTAGAAAAGTCGTCCAACTCACCACGAATAACGTCCAGCCGGTACTGGTTTCTTTATAAATAGCCGCGGTGGCCGCCACGCAAGGAGCGTAAAGCAAAATAAACAACAGGTAGGCAAAGGCGCCGACTTGGCCGTCGAATTGATTTTGCATGACACCGAAAGTGGCGATTTTCACTTCCTGTTGTTCGGCCGCCGCGGCCACATCGTTTACATTGGCTATGCCCAAACCCAGAGGGTCCAATAATCTGTCGGCTATCTCGGCTAAATTATCGGGAACGGTTTGGCACGCCGCCAACAAAGCTTGTTGCAAGTCGAAGGTTGGTTCATCGGTTTGCCCCGCAGCGGTAGCCATTTGACTGTATAGCGCATCCAATGTGCCGACAACGGCTTCCTTGGCCAGCACGCCGGTAAAAATGCCGACGGTTGCCGGCCAGTTGTCCTCGCGGATGCCCATGGGTCGAAATACCGGGGTCAATACCCGGCCAATCTGGCTCAGTACCGATTTTTCGCTGTTTTCCTGGCCGAAACTGCCATCCGTACCCAACGAATTCAGTATATTCAGTACCAATACCATCGGTACGATGACTTTGCCGGCATTAAAAATAAAGGTTTTCAGTCTGTCCCAGGTTTTGATGTAAATGCCGCGTAGGGTAGGCAGGTGATAGGTCGGTAGTTCCATCAAGAACGGGGTCGGTTCGCCTTGCAACAAAGTATGCCGCATGATCAGACCGGTGAATACCGCCACCAGTATGCCGAACAGATAAAGGCCGAAGACCAGATTTTGGCCGCCGACCGGAAAAAAAGCCGCCGCAAATAACGCATAAACCGGCAAACGAGCGCCGCAGGACATGAAGGGATTCATCAGGTTGGTTAATATGCGGTCGCGTTGATTATCCAGCGTACGCGTGGCGATGATCGCCGGTACATTGCAGCCGAATCCCACGATCATCGGCACGAAGGACTTACCGGGCAGGCCGATCACGCACATGAATCGATCCATCACAAACGCCGCTCTGGACATATAGCCCGAATCTTCCAGCGCCGACAGAAAAATAAATAAAAAACCTACAATAGGAATAAATGTGGCGACTACCTGAATGCCGCCGCCGATGCCGTTGCTCAGTAATACCACCAGCCAATCCGGCCAGTGCATGGCGGTAAGCAGGGTGTTCATGCCGTCGACCAGTAATGCGCCTACCGCCTGGTCGAAAAAATCGACGAAGGCGCTGCCAATATTGATAGTGAACATAAACATGGCATACATCACCAGCAGGAAAACCGGAATGCCTAGAAAGCGGTTTAACACCACCGCATCGATTTGTTCGGTGGTATGGCGGGAAACTTCATTGATTTTACAAACGGATGCCTTTACCAGCTGATTCACCAAGCCGTAGCGGGCATCCGCCGCCAGAATGTCGATTTCGTCGTCAGTTTGGGTTTCGATAGTTTGGCGCAATGTTTCGGCGACCGCTTGCAAATGCGGGCCCGCCAGTTGTTTGGCCAAGGTATCGTTTTCCAACAGGCGTAAGGCCAGCCAGCGCAAATCGTAATGCGCTTTATGGGCCGCTAATTCAAGTTCTAGCGATGAAACGGATGATTCGATAGCCGGATGGTAAGTAACCGATAAGCCGGGAACAGTTGGATTATGGCAAGCCTGGTAAATGGTTTCGCGCAGTTCCTTCAAGCCTTGGCCCGTGGCGGCAACTACAGCGACAACAGGGCAGGACAGTTGCCTTGATAACTCGTCAAGATCGATTTTAATGCCGCGTTTTTTAACGGCATCCATCATATTCAGGACAATGATCATCGGCACCCGCATCTCAATCAGTTGCGAGGTTAGATAAAGATTGCGCTCTATATTGGAGGCATCGATGATATTGATGATAAGGTCGGCCTGCCGGGATGCGACATAATCGCGGGCAACCTTTTCATCCAGAGACACGCTGTCGTCGTCGGCTTCCAAGGAATAGGTGCCCGGCAAGTCGACAACCGCAATACGTTCGCCTTGAAATTGATATTCACCGGTTTTTTTCTCGACAGTAACGCCTGGCCAATTGCCGACATGCTGCCGGGAACCGGTTAAGGCATTGAACAGCGTGGTTTTCCCGCAATTGGGATTGCCGACAACACCGACCGTGAAATCATGGCTCATAGTTTTTCTATCATTAAAACAGAGGCCTCGTTTTTACGTAAAGATAACGAAAACCCGCGTAATTTGATTTCCACCGGGTCTCCCATCGGTGCAAAGCGGGTAATAGTAAACTCGGTTCCCGGTGTTAATCCCATCGCTAGCAGTTTTTTCCGATATGCACCGCCTGCCTGATCGAAACCCACGATACGAGCAGAATCGCCGGTCGCCAGCATCTTTAATGAAGTCATCATATACGGCCTGTAGCTAAAGGGTTATTAATAATGGTTCTCATTAAATGTAAATATAACACATCGGCATTAGCGATATAAATATTTATTTGATTTAACATAATA